>JAFGKB010000171.1 GCA_016928755.1 Anaerolineae bacterium
CCATATAGCTGTATCCATTTGAGAGCTTGTTCGAGCATTGCCTGCCGGGTTGGCCCGTAATCGTTATCCAATTGGGGCATTTCCTTAACTCCAAAAAAGGTCACATACTCATCATTGTCGCCCCACCAATGGTTATGTCCCGGTGTACAACATGCTGATTCATAGCGCACAAGTTTGCCTTGGTGATCGACTTTGCCGAATTTGTACCAGTTGTAGTAAGGGCTATCTTGACAGCGGTCGCTGGCATCTTTGAAATGTGGGTGCTGGTTGGATGTGTGGTTCGCTACAAAATCCAGGATAATTCTTATGCCGGCTGCGTGTGCTGCCTCGACCAATCTTTTGAAATCCTTGAGCGTGCCGAAATTGTCCTCTACTGCGTTCATATCTACGGCTTCGTAACCGTGATAGTTCTTAATAACCTCAGCCACAGTATCATATTCTGAGCCAATTTGTGATGCGGGATTCTCATAAATTGGAGAGAGCCAGAGGGTATTAATGCCTAGATATTTCAGATAATCCAGCCGTGCTTCTATCCCGGCTAGATCGCCGCCATTCCAGCCGAAGAGTCTGCGCTCTGGGCTGCCGTCACCGGATGGTGGGGTATCAATATTCCGGTTAGGATCGGCATCAAAGAAGCGGTCTATAAGTACTTGGTAAATAATGGCATCTTTAACCCATGCCGGGGGGGCAATGTCTGAAACATAATAGCCGAAAGTAGTGGCCGTCTGGCTAGTATAGACCGCTTTGCCGGTAGGGCTTTCAGCATACAGTAATGGCCCGCCGTTACTATGCCAGGCATACAACTTATAGCGTACCGGTGTCCCTTGGGGCTGCGGCGGAATAGTGCCGCGCCACCACATAGCATAGCCACTAGAGGTCGGTTCTGTGCGTTCCAGTTCCAAGGTTACAAGTTTGCCATTTTCAACCTCATCTTGATGGCCTTCTGGTTCTGTCCCATCCGTTGTATAAATAAGTCGTGCCTGGTTGACACGTCCATGATGGCCGATTTCTAACCAGATAGTTGCCGCTTCACCTGGTTTTATGACATTTGTAGGTGTGTCTTGAACCGTAATTGTGCCGCCATGCCATAACCATGCTGCTCCTAATACTGCAAATGGTTGTTGTGTATCTTCCTTGGTCATGGTTCCCTCCGCTACTTAGTTAGCTTCCAATCCTTATCCTATAAGTTTAGCAGGGGGTCATTGAAAAGCAACTGGCTTATCCTTGGCTCTCTCGTACCTGTAACGGCTTCTTGAACTTTTAATAAAATTTGATATGCTAAGTAAGAATCTAGGAATTACTTCCCGATTTCACGGGGCTTCCTTAATACACTTACAAACAAGTAAATCTGTTTTGGGGTGTCGCGCTTTCCGGGAAGTCTTTAAAATCTCCAATAAACTGCTTAGAAAAAATAACCTAAGTAAGAATGGGGGGGCTTTTCAAATCTGTTTTATAGAGCAGGGGGTCCGCAATGTTGAATTTCCAGAAGTTGATTATTGATCATTTCGTGGAAGAGTTGAAGTTGGCATATCAAGAGACCTATAGTCTCATGAGTCCTGAGTTTGGTAATACCGTTGCCTGGTCTGGCCGGCTATCTTTGGAAAACTTGGCTAGTTCTGATTCCTTATATCATAACTTAGAACATACGATGATGGTTACTTTGGTGGGGCAATCTATTTTAAAAGGTAAGCATCTTTGTGAGGGCGGGGTAACACCTAAAGACTGGATGCATTTTATGTTAGCCTTGTTGTTCCATGATATTGGCTATGTCCGAGGAATTTGTTCCGGAGATGATGGTTATACTGTCGCCACTGGGGTGGGAGCTGCAAAAGTGAAAATCTCCCCAGGGGCATCGAATGCCGTCTTGAAAGATTACCACGTAGATCGTAGCAAACTCTTTGTCATGGAGCGTTTTGGGGGGAAGTTACTGGTTGATGTTGATGTTGAATTGGTGATCTCTTATATAGAAATGACCCGATTCCCGCCACCGAAGGATCAAGTCCGCAAAGATATTAAAGGATACCATAGTTTAGTGCGTGCCGCGGATTTTATAGGTCAACTGGGTGATCCCGGCTATTGGCGAAAAATTCCTGCGCTGTTTTATGAATTCGAGGAGGTCGGTGCCAATGATGCGGTTGGTTATACTTCCCCCGGTGATATGCGTAAAGGATATGCAAAGTTTTATTGGAATGTCGTTGCCTCCTATATTCAGGATGCTTTGAGATATTTAGCTGTGACCCAGGACGGCAAGCAGTGGATTGCCAATTTGCATTCCCATATCTTTGAGTCTGAACATACAGATTTCTAGGAATTCTTATAGACTTTCCAGAGAGCTGCTAAAATTATCTTAGAAGCTTCTTGGCTTCTGGATGTTTGCTTTCTGGAAAGTTATGGTTATAAGATGGTTAAGTAGTCTTTACATTTTGCAAGAAAGATGTATAATAAGAGCGTTAATTGATTTAACTTTAGTTGTTCTTTATGTTTTTCATAAATAAATAATGTAGTTTTTATTTGGTATTAAATTTAGGATAGTGTTTTGAAATGATATTGAGGTTTGTATGACAGGTATTCCTCCCGATTTTCTCCTCCGGTTAAAAAAAACTCTTCTGAATTGTGGCCCGTTTGGTGATGAACGAGCTTTGGAAGCGGTGTTTATTGATGCTCGTATAAGCTGTTGGCGTTATAATCTGCCGGTATTAAGAACTAGCCGGAATGAGTGGTTAAATGCTGTAATTGACTTTTTATACTCTCAGTACGCAGAAGATGGTCGTAATGCCTTACTCTTATTCTTGCAGGTTCTCCAAGATCAAATGCAGACGGGGACGGGGTGTTATCAAGCCTTGGATACATTAGCAATGGAATTGGAGAGACGTTTATGTAAAGATGGCCGTAATTCTCCAGAGAAACTATCCCCAGAGTCCCGGCTATCGGGTTATAGCCCATTTATCTATGGCCGGCCGGTGAAACCCCAAGAGTTTTGGGGACGTAGCCATGAATTGCGCACAATTTTCAACCGCCTGCGCAACGGTGAGTCCACGGCGGTTGTTGGGGAACCCCATATTGGAAAAACTTCATTATTACTGAAGTTAGCGGACTTGGAGACCCAACAGGAATTCCTGGGCCGGGATTCGCAAACCTTGATTTTTTCTTCCTTGGATTTGCATCCGATTGGTAATGATTATAACCCCACTGCATTTTGGGCTGAAGTACTGGAGCCATTAGCCACGTGGCCTGATAAAGCAGTGCTCGCCCAACTTCTGTGCTCTGTGTCGGATAGTGGTTACGCTCGCCGGCAGTTGGAGCGGCTTTTTATCCACTTGGGGCGACATGGGTATCGTCTGGTGTTGCTCCTGGATGAATTTGAACGCCTTTTAACGCATAAAAATTTCCAGGAACCGGCGTTCTTTGGTCTCCTGCGTTCCCTCGCTACGCGGACCGGGGGGCTTGCCATTGTAATCGCGAGCCGCCTATCTGTGTCGCAGATGAATCTCCGGGGGCGGGGGTTGTTGGATACTGGCTCTCCCTTCTTTAATATTATGATTGATGTCCGCATGCGTCCTTTTGAAGTCCTCACGGTTAAGAAATTTCTCGATCAGACTAGCGATATTTTTAATCAGTATGACCGTTGGTTTATCTACCATATCTCAGGTCGCCATCCTTTCTTATTACAGACGCTGGCGGCGACATTATTCGAGACTGATAGCCCCAGAAGGTATCCACGGGCGGCCCTGGATTTTTACAAACGGTTGGTGTTTCACTTTGATGATTTGTGGCAAGGTATGGATAACCGGGCACGCACTACGGCTGTTTTGTTAGCCTTCTTGGAACTTTTACAGGATACAGGTGCTGGTTATCAAGCTGTTGAAACCATTGATGACTTCGGAGCCGGATTGCGTCGGGTATCTGAGTTGGCTTTGGCGGAGCCTGTGGGTCAGGGTGCAGACATGAATGATACGCCTTCTGTCATATGGCGCGGTGAGTCTTGGCGCGTGGGCTGTTATGCTTTTGTTTGGTGGGTTAGTGATGTATTTATCGCACAAACCCGCCATATCTCTGCGTGTAAGCTATGGGTGGATAACCAAGAATATGCCGTTATGTTGTCCCCTGAGCATTGGCGGCAACTTGTGCGGGAGATACGTGAGCAATATGGTGGCGCAATGCCAGGTATCGAAAACTTAGCACAAAATCTCTTTGAGAAAACGAGGAATAGAGTCCTATGAGCCAACCTGTGAATCCTTATGTTGCCGGTACACCCCTTCGAGAGCAGAAAGGTTTTTTTGGTAGACAGGATATTTTGGAGTGGGGGGTAAAAGAGTTATGCAACTCAACGACGAATGCGTTAGTATTTTTTGGCCAACGGCGTATTGGTAAAACTACATTGCTTTTACAGCTTCAACACACTTTGGCGGTTGAGAAATTTATGCCCGTCTATTTCGATTTACAGGATCAAGCAACCCGTGATTTAGGTGAAGTTCTTGCTGATTTGGCGGATACGATTGCCGAGGTTGTGGGGATGGAGCATGAGGAGCTTGAGCGTTTTGATGACCGTGGGCGTTACTTCCAGCGCATTTTCTTACCGGAACTTTACGCTGTGCTCGATGAGGGGTGCCGTCCAGTGTTGTTGCTCGATGAGTTTGATGTTTTGGATCAAGTTGTTGAGGATGACTTAGCTGAAACGGCGGCAGCTAAGAAGCTCTTCCGTTTTCTGCGTAAAGTGATGACTGATGACCCCCGTTTGGCCTTTGTCTTCGCCGTAGGACGGCGGGCAGAGGATTTATCCCTGGATTTCACTTCAACGTTTAAAGCCTCATTGTCCCGCGAAATATGGGTATTGGATAAAGAAAGCTCTGATGCCTTAGTGCGCCAAGCGGAGGTCAATCAAACCCTTTCATTCACGGACCGGGCTGTAGAACGGATCCTCAGTTTAACTAATGGTCATCCTTATTTAACGCAATTGCTCTGCCAACGCATTTGGGAGCGAGCTTATATGGGTAGTCCTTCCTCGATCCCTGTCGTGGATGTGGTGCAGGTAGAGTCCGCAGTGCTTGATGCCCTGGAGACCGGGGAACAAGCGTTGATTTGGCTGTGGAATGGTTTGGGTCCGGCGGAGAAGATTTATGCGGCTGCTTTAGCCGAAGTCTCGGAAGAGGGCCAGACGATTTCTGAGGACCATATTATCCAGGTCTTGGCCGACCATGCGGCACGGTTACGTACCCGTGTTGTGGAATTGGCCCCCCATGATCTTGTCAAACGCCGTGTTCTCGAAGTTGTAGGAGAGCGCGAGTATCGTTTCGCAATTGAGATGTTCCGTCGTTGGGTTCAGAGTCATAATCCCCTGCGGGATGTAAAAAATGAACTAGATCAGGTGAACCCACTTGCCGATCAGCTATTTGGCTTCGGGGAACAGTTTTTCCGTCAACATCAGTGGGATACGGCAATACGCTATTTTGAAGATGCCTTGCAAAGGAATTCCCGTCATTTCCGCGCCCGACTTTATCTAGGTGAAGCTTTGTTGGAGCAAGGTCTTGTTGATGATGCAGTCCGGGAACTACAACAAGCTTACGAGTTAGACCGTGATGAGACCCGGCTACCATTGGCGCGTGCCCTAGTTGCTCAGGCTAAAATGAACGAGCGGGCCGGAAATGAGGAAGGTGCGTTAAATGCCTGTGAGCTGGCTTTGCGTATTTCGCCCAATGAACGTGTGGCCCACGAGATCAAGACCGCTATTTGGATCCATCGGGGTGACCAGGCTGTGGAGCAAAGTAAACTAGATGTAGCGCTTTCGGCTTACCAACAGGCCGGTGCGGAGTCATGGGTTGATGGGGTAACCTATGTACAACATGCTGCTGAGCAGTATCCGGTTCGCTTCCGCACCCGGTTTCATTTAGGAGAAATTCTATATGAATTGGGGCGTTTGCCGGAGGCTATGGCGGAATTAGATGCTTCTCTGGTGCTCTACCAACAGTCAGATGTCAATCCCATTTTAGACTTTTTATTCCAGTTGATAGAGCTTAATGCTTATCATTTTTGGGTACGGCTCAATCTCGGGCTGTTATTTTTGCAGCTCGGACGTTTGCAAGAGTCTGTGGAACAATTGGAACTGGCCTATGGATTAGACAAACTAAATGCACAAAGGTCATTGGCCCAAGCTTTGATGTCAACAGCTCAAGCGGCGCGTGATGCCGGCAATTGGTTGGCCGTCCAGGATTATTGTGTGCGGGCGATACAGATTGATTACGCATCTAATGAAATACTTAATCTGATGAGAGAGGCGGTGTCTGAGCTGCAACGTGAGAGCCATACGCATAAAACTGGTGCGGAAGGTTTGTTAAACTCTTTAACAGATGTTGCCGGGTATAGGGGGCTTTTCGTTGACAAATCTGAGTTAGAAGAGATTCTCGGCGGTGCTGAACATTCTGTGCGTTTATTAGGTGTTGTGGCCTTGGACCCAGATTGGCAGACATTGGCGAAGCGTTGGGCTGCCACGTGGGCCAGAAATCCAGATTTCAGGATAGCTATTTTGTGTGAATCCGATGGGTTGCTTTTCTCCAAATCTTTTACTTATGATACGGCTGCCGCACGCAAGCGCAGGAGCTTTCGCGAGTTGAAGTTTATCCGAGATCGGGTAACGGTGGAACTGCCCCAAACTCTCATTGAAATTGGGGCAACCCAAGGGGTCATAGATCCGAAATTAAAGTTTACAATTGAGGTTATGCATTTGTCTATGCCGGTTTCGGTTATTGATATTGATGGCCGTCTATTTGCGAATTTATGGTTGCACGAGGCTAAAAGTACTTTTGAAGAAATTCATCAGGATCATCCTTGGTACACCTCTATTGTGGAGTATATAAACACTTACTTTGATAAGGGGTATGGTCGCCAGTATGCTTGCCGGTATGGCGATGAAGTTTTGGAACTATTTGACCATGATCGTATCCCCCGTGGTATATACCCGCGTAGCTCGTTTTATGACACCGATTATTCCCAGTTAGTTGTCTGGGCATTTATTTTCGACCGGGAAGGGCGTTTATTGATTCACCGTCGCTCTGATAATGCCAAGGATAACCAAGGTATGTGGGATAAGTCGGTGGGTGGCCATGTTGACTTTACCGATGTAGACACTTCCCGGGCCGTACTCCGGGAAGTTATTGAGGAACTATTTAGTGAGGAAGTAGAGAAGAGCGCTTCTGATTATAACAAGTGGGCGGTTTCTGATCAAGAGATGATTTTTCTGGGCGAATGGCGGCCTGAACAGCGGCAGTGGCATCCATTTAATGAAATTCGAGCCTTTGAGCGCGAGTGGGCATTTTTCAAATTGAGGGATAGCCAGCGCCTTTATTCACCACGTACTTTACCGGAGGGCACGGTGCGGCGGCTGCGGGTTATCTCTGATGTTTACCTTTTTGTCGCCGGGCCGGAACTCACAGACCAATCCCTGGACAAATTGAAGAACTCAATGTTCAAACTAATTTATCCTTCTGACCTTAAAGATGCTATGGATAAGGCTTTACGGGGTGAGGAAGTGCCGGGCTTTGATAGTAGTTGGCCTGTTCCGCGTTTTACTCCTGATTTGACCAATACGATGACGGGTGAACTTCGTGATATTTTAGAAGATTTCTCACAGCATATCCAACGATATGTAAAACGTCGTTGAGGTTATTATGTCACGTGTGATAACATTTACCGGTCCTTCTGGTTCAGGTAAAAGCACCGCCATCCAACACATACTGGAGCTTTCTCAAGCCGATGTGACCTTTAAGCCTTTATTGGTAGCCAAGTATACGACCCGTCATGGCCGTTTGGATGACCGGGGTGAGGTTATGTGTGTAGATAGTATTCCAGGAGAATGCGATGTTATCTACGAACATTGCGAAAAGTTATATGGTCTTGAGCTGCGTAATCTATCAGATGCCATAGCTTTAGGTAAGACTCCCCTGGTCATATTAAACGATGTTAGAACCTTAGAATATGTACAGCGTAGTTTAAAGGGGTTGGTTAAATCAATATTTATCTTCCGGGAAGAGCCATCACTTCAGAAATATCGCCAGTTAGCACAATCGCGTGGTGTGGTGGATGAGCAGGAACCGGTGCGTAGGTTTCTGAAAGCGCGGGCCTTTTATCGAATTTACAGCGAAAATATTTATCTTTTTGACCATGTAATCCTTAACACCGGTACAATTGGGGATTTAAAAGCCCAGATGGCACAGGTTATCAAAGGGACAAAATTAAGCCCCAGAACTCATGTTCACCAAGAGGGAGATTTGGTCTTTTTGCAACGCCTCTTTGTCGTCGTGGGGACGCCGGGTTCAGGTAAAGACTTTCTAATTCGCGCCGTCCACGAGCTAGGTTTTCATCAGGTTCAAATTGTGCCCAAGCACACATCAAGAGACCGTCGTCCCTCTGATGGTGACGAGATGATTTGTCCTGGTGATCCTGGTTATAATCTCAGTGGCTGTGATATTATCTACGAGAATTATGGGGATTATTACGGCATTGATTTTGATAAGGTCTGGCGAGGACTGCGCCAGGGAGTTTTTCAAGTTGTGGTCGTCAGTAATATAGAGGCGCTTGACCGGTTGCGTGAGGTATTCGGCCAACTTATGGTCCTGGTCTATGTCCATTCTGGTATGGATGCCAATGAGTACCGGGATGCTGAGTTAGTCTATGGTGGAGATGCCAACTATGTGGAGCGGCGTGCTGAACAATACCGGCTTGCGTTTGATGTCTACCTTCAGAACTATCTCGCGTTTCATCATGTTTTAATCAACTCTGGTGTACCGGAGGACCTGCTGGATCAATTGTTCCGGCTTATCCGTGCTTATGAGCGCGGGGTATTTGGGAATACACTTTCCCGGTCATTGGTTCCCGAACGTATATGGATGCAAATGTCTCTAGGTAAGTAAGGAGAGGTTGCTATGCTTATGTGGCTGAAAGCAATAAGTCGCGGGCTGTATTTCAGGTTGGGGTGTGTCTTTGCCCTGCTGTTGATTATGGGTGGGGTGAGCTTTGTAGCCCTGAATCAGATAACTACTGTTGATGCGGCTGACGTTGATGGCCAGACATTTGATACTTTAGCCGGTTTGATAGGACGTGTGGATGCCTGGTATTTTTTGGCGGGGGAACAGCGGATACCGTCCGCGCGCGTAAATGGGCCGGTTTTGTCACCTCAGACCGCGATTCAGCCGCCGGGGACCGGTACTATCTATCCGCCGGTATCTCCCACTATTTATCTGCCTGTGATTATGGGTTCTTATACACCGCCGCTTGTGGAGCGGCGGGCGGTTTGGGTCACACGCTATGATTGGACCAGCAGTTACTATCCTGTAACCGCAGAGAGTGTGGATCAAATTGTGTCTAATGTAGCCGCCGCCGGATTTAATACTATTTTCTTTCAAGTACGGGCTGCGGGAGATGCTTATTATGCTCCTGGATTGGAGCCTTGGGCCGCCCGGTTGACCGGTAGCCCTGCCGCGACATTGGGGCAGGACCCTGGCTGGGACCCTTTAGAATATATGCTTACCGTTGCCCATGCAGCCGGCTTAGAGGTACACGCTTATGTAAATGTTTATCCGGCTTGGCTGTCGCCGGCCGGTGAGCAGTATGGTGAACTCTGGCCGCCTGCCACCTCCCCGCCACATATGTTTGATCGCTTTACCTATGGCCCGGATTATGTAGATCATCCTGGTGAGTATGGCTTAGGGATGAAATGGCGGCAATATGATAGCTCTGGAAGCCCCATGCCACTGTCCTGGGGACAGTATCTATGGGCCAGTCCTGGTGTTGACCAGGTACAGGAGCATATTAACCGTGTTATTCGTGATATTGTGATACGCTATCCTGTGGATGGTGTGCATCTGGATTTAGTGCGCTATGCCGGTGTAGGATACTCTTATGACCCCGCTACTACTGCCGCCACGGGGACGATGAGCGGACCGGCGCGGGCGCAATGGCAGCGAGACCGTATCACAGATTTGGTACAACGAATTTATAATGAGACCCATACATTGCGACCTGGAGTTTGGGTTTCGGCTGCTGTATGGCCCTATTATGAGGATAAGTGGGGCTGGGGTCTGAGTGAAGGGTACTCAGATTATTACCAGGATTCCAAGGGCTGGTTGCAAGCGGGCATTGTTGATGCGATTGCCCCTATGCTTTATGGCAATGGCAATAGTATTCCTGATAATTTTTCGCGTTGGTGTATTCTGATGGAAGATTTTGTTGTTGATTCTGGTGACCGGCATGTCTATCCTGGTATTGCCGGATATTACGATAATTTTGAGGCTATCTCTCAGCGTATTGAAGCGGCTCGTTCTGCCGGGGCACCCGGGCATGCGGTGTTTTCCTATGGAGCGCTACAGAGCCGTGACTATTGGGATGAATTTGCTGCCGGTCCTTATGCCTCCCCGGCGATTTTACCGGGGAAATCTGAATAGCTGCTTTGCCATTTTAGAAAAGATACGGCCTGCTATCACCTTCCTGGAAGCTTCTAAACTTTCCAATGAGCTTTTTAGCTGTTTGGAAAGTCGCTTCCAGGAAGGTTTTTGTATCCTGGTTTAAGGTAATGTTACCAGTAGCTATAATCTAGGGAAAGTATGGCTGATTCGTCGCTGTCGTTAATCTCCAAATCGGCAATACGTAATTGGGCATATTTACCCTTATCAGTTTTAACACAGAGGTAAATATCGGTATCTTCGCTGAGGTCCATCCGGGCTTGTCCAAAGATGATTACCTCTGTATTGTTGTAAGCCGTAGCATAACACCCAGAATAACCTGGTTCTGTTGCCCCCATATCCGCAATACGGACATTGTTCCCGGCTATGGGGAGCAGGACATAATTCGGCGGGGCTGTGGGACTTGTCCGGATGGCAAATTGGATATCGTTGCCACCATCTAGGGCCAAGTAAGATTCGTCTTTATCCTCATTCGCCTTAGCTTCAAGGACTGCATTGCCTTTGGTTTCTGATGGGGCCGTTATTACGCTGATCTTAAGGTCTTGTGATATACTGCCCCCTGGCCCGGTGGCTTTCAAAGTGTATGTGGTATCTGTGACGGGGCTGTAGAATTTGTAGCCGGAGAGGGGAACTTCGTTGCCATCAAGAGTAACTTTGTCTACTTCTCCTTGCACACTCCATGAAATCTCTATTTCTTCTTTTGATACTATCGTTTCTTTACTGGCCCGGAAGTAGTTAATCTCCGGTAGATTCTCGGATGTTTTGACTTCAATGATCAACTGCTTGCCTTCTTTCCAGCCATCCAGTCGCTCTATGTCCAGTTTGTAGGTGGTCGTCTTGGTGGGGCAGACTTTTTCATGTCCTTCCCCTGGGACACCTTTCCCTTGGAAGTAAACGGCTCTGACATTTTCTACTTTCCAGGTCAGGGTTGTACATTCCCCCACCATAATAGAGGTTTTAGTCGCGTTGAAGGCGATGCTGGCCGATGGTGTGGGGGTGGGTGTCCCTGGCACCTCTATGTTGACGGTGACTAATCCAAAGGGTGCCCCGCTGTTATCTGTAATCCGCCACTCGCCAGAGTGTTTACCGGCGGCTGTGGGGGCAACCAGGTTAACAGAGAATTGGTACTCTGCACCGGGGGCCACTGTGCCCTCAATGGGAATAGTACTGTTGCCATTCATCTGTGTTCCCTTGGAGAAAACCCATTGATAGGTACTATCCCAGGTGCATGTCCCGGAGTTTTTGACCCGCCAAGTCTTGATAAAACTCTTCCCTGGATTGATAGATGTTCCGTCAGGGATAGTCACATCGGCAATAAATGTATAGTTATTGGTACACCCTTGTGCCCCTGGGGTATTGGTTACATCTGGTGTTGGTGTAGGTGGTGTTAGTATTTGAGCCGGCGTAAAAGTGGGGGCCGGGGTGGTGGGCGGCGCAATAGCGGCGGCTGTTTGCGTAAGTGCTATTGCTATAGCGATTTGGGTGTCGTTTTCTTCCCCTTCGGTGTCTTTGTTACCCTTGCATCCGGTGATAAGCCCGAGTATTACACCTACCAACAGTATGCCTATAAGGAACCGGTTAGTTTTCATGTTACTTCCTCCTAAAAAAGAATGCGTATCTGTCAGCATTATAATGTAAACTATACTGGCGTACAACTGAGAAAAGAGCAGGTGCAGCCACTTTCTCAAGTGCGCTGCACCTGTTTTTCATTCCTTATGTGTGTTGTGACTAGCTGTTGTCTTAGACGAACAGCGTAGCATTGGAATCATCCGAAGCCGCGATGAAGGTCGCTACACCGGCTACCTCAATGCCATCAATTAACTCTTCACGCTGTATTCCCATTAAGTCCATTGACATCTGGCAGGCTAGTAGGCGTACACCATTCTGTTGCGCTGTTTCGATTAATGTCGTTAAGGAAGCTACATTCTTCTTTTGCATAATAGACTGAATCATCCCGGTGCCCATACCGGCCATATGCATTTGTGAGAGTTTGAGTTTCTTTGCGCCTCTGGGCATCATCCAACCAAAAAGTTTCTCTACCAGCGTTTTTTCAACCGCTGGCGGATTATCCTTACGCAAGATATTCAATCCCCAGAAAGTGAAGAACATTGTGACCTGCTGTCCCATTGAGGCAGCCCCATTGGCGATAATAAACGCCGTTAATGCCTTATCCAGCTCACCAGAGAAGACAACCAACGTCTTGTCTTGGGATGCCTGTATCGCTGGTGTAATTTGCTCCTGTGCTTTCTGGTCGTGGGCGAGGCCCTTTTGTATCCTGGCGGTGATTATATTACCTTCTTGCTCTACGGATAGCAGGGTATTTCCTGTTTTGCTGGCCCAGGCTTCTACATCGCTGGTAAAGCCGAAGTCTGTTGCTGTAATGGTAACGATATCCCCGGTCGCTATCTCCTTAATCTTGTTATATAGCTTAAGAATTGGCCCTGGACATTGTAACCCACAAGCATCTAATTTGAATTCGTCGCCTTGTATCAAGAATGACGGGGGAACCTCCCGGATTTCTTCTTTACTATCAATGGATACGTGCTCAAAGATATCGAAGTTTGACTGTCGTCCTATTGCGTGGGAATAGGTCTTATAACCGCCACTGAGATTGACAACGTTAAAGCCGTGTTGTTCGAGTATCCGGTATGCAAAGTAACCCCGCTGTCCGACCTGGCAATAGACAATGATCTGACGGTCTTTTGGTATCTCATTAATCCGGCTGCGTAACTGTTGGAGGGGAATATTCACTGCACCATCAATAGAGCCGATAGCCAATTCTTCGGGGGTTCGCACATCAATAATAAAGCTCTTGTTGCGGTCCAGCTTGGCGATCTCATCCCAATTGATAGTTTTGACATCTCCCTTGAGTATGTTCGTCGCCACATAGCCGATAATATTCACCGGGTCACGGGCTGAACCATAGGGTGGAGCATACCCTAGTTCCAGGTTTTCTAGGTCGTAGACTGTCAGTCCGCCCCGCAATGCAGTGGCGATAACGTCAATACGCTTATCTACGCCATTGACCCCGACGATTTGCGCGCCGAGGATGTGGCCCTGATTGTCGAATAGGAGTTTAAATGCCATTGGGGATGCGCCGGGATAATAGCCGGCATGGTTGGCTATATGGATCAGGGTGCTTCTGTAGTCTATATTGGCCTGTTGTAATTGTGTTTCGTTAAGCCCCGTGCTGCCAACCGTAAGATCGAAAACTTTGACGATAGCTGTTCCTTGTGCGCCGTTGTATTTCACATCACGGCCCACAATATGGTCTGCCACAATACGCGCTTGTTTGCTGGCCGGCCCGGCCAAGGGGATGTTCGTTTCTTCTTGGGTGATAAAGTGACGAATCTGAGCCGCGTCACCCACAGCGTAAATATCCGGGTCTGTAGTTTGTAGCTGTTCATTGGTGGCAATCGTGCCTCGTATTCCTAGTTCAATATTTGCATCTTTAGCAAGCTTGTACTCTGGCCGTACGCCTATAGCCAAGATAACCATCTCCGCGTCGGCACGGCGGTCGCTCTGTAATACTACACTGAGCCAGTTGCCCTCCTTGGTCTCGATGGCTTTTAACCCATCTCCTAATGCCAGCCGGACATGCTTGAATTGCAGGTGTTGGTGCACCATAGCCGCCATCTCGTAATCTATGGGGGCCATAACTTGGTTCATCATTTCTACCAGTGTAACTTGGATACCCTGGTGGTGTAGATTCTCGGCTAACTCTATGCCGATAAACCCCCCACCTACTACCACGGCACGACTAGGACGTTTTTTCTCGATAAAGGTTTTGATTGCGTCCATATCTGGGATCGTGCGTAGTGAGAATACGCCTGGTAAGTCTATACCCGGCAGTGGCGGGATTATAGGCGCGGCACCAGGAGAGAGTATCAGCTTATCATAGGATTCTGAGTATTGCTTATCAGTCTCCATATCGTGCACTAAAATGGTCTTTGTCGCGCGGTCAATACTTAAAACCTCGTGTTTAACTCGGGCTTCGATGTTAAAATTCTCCATCAGTGCTTCTGGGGTTTGTACCAGCAGGCTATCTCGTTCAGAGATAATTCCGCCGATATAATAGGGTAGACCACAATTGGCAAAAGAGATATATGCGCCGCGTTCCAACAATAGTATTTCTGCTTCTTCGTCCATACGCCGTAGTCGGGTCGCTACGCTTGCTCCTCCGGCAACACCACCAACAATAATGACTTTCATATTGCCTCCTTAGCAATGCTTCTCTATCAAGTTTACACTTATATTATACCTTACATATTCTATTTTTTAAATATCTTTTTATATTAATTGAACGAAGAAATGAGAATAAAATGATTTATTCATCTGCATTAATCTATGGATGATTCTAACTGTGGAACTAATCCATCCCATCGGTAATGGTAAATCACCGGGGCTTGCCAGAACTGCTTCGTATCCCAGTTGTATTCCCCTAACAGTCCCTTGATATGCACTTGTGACAGAGATGCTTGTAAGGCCACCTGTATTGGGGATACATCATTCGCTAACGCTATCTCCAACGCCTCGGCCAGGAGATAGATTGCTTCATAGGTCGGCAATGCATAGGGTCCAGGTTCCGGCACGTGTGGCCCCACGCTTTGATAGTGAGTTGTCCAGCTTTCTGCGCCGGGTAGGTCCTTGGGAAACGGGTAAGGGGTCACAAAGTGTGTGCCTTGCGTTACTTCTGCCCCAATTAACGGGAAGTCGCGGAGCGCATAGTCTGGGCTGCCGATAAACATAGCTGTTGATTGGCCCTTTAGCCATTCCGCGCTGTCAACCGGGGGTAAGGTACTAAAAACCGTTGTATTACGCTGTGCTGGCGTAAGTGTCCCCGATCTATTAATAAGCTCTTGCTCTATGGCTATTGCCAGTGGGCCTTCTCCTATAAGCACCGGGCTTATTGGTTCCGTGTTGGCACCGGATGCAACAGCTAACATAGCTTTAGCCATATCATCCACCGGTGGAGCCAAATGCCAGGTTGTGGCCTGGGTGTTGGTCAACCAGGCATTAATCACCAATAATGGCAAAGCCTCGGCTTCATAGATGCTTTGTGCGGCGGCGGTGCTGTCCTGTTGGTAGTGTCCAATAATGGCGATAATTTCGGGATCAGTGATGAGATTTTGAGCCGCAGTTTGGGCCATAGCGGGGTCGGCACGATCATCATAGGCGACCAATTCCAGCCGCCAACCGGCCACACCTCCGCCGGCGTTAATCTCTCTTATGGCCAGTCGGGCAGCGTAAATGGCATCATAACCGATTGCCCGGTAGCGGCCTTCAAAAGGGGCCACCAAGCCGATTTTGAGGGTTTGGGGGAGGGGGGCGGGTTGGCAAGCACTAAGAAAGAGGGTGGCAATAGAGATTAGGGCTAACAGCCGGATGTGCTTATTGGCTAAGTTGTCCCAGGGCATAGCGTATTTTTTCCTCAACCGAGAGTGCTTCGCCCCGTGGAACTTTCTGTAGTGCCCGTTGGGCTTCCACAATACTGAACCCCAATGCCGTAAGCGCGCTTAAGACATCGGTATCATCTGTGGTGATACGCTCTCCGCTCCCGCTTATCTTGGTCAGTTTGTCTTTCAAATGGAGAACTATGGCCTCTGCGGTCTTTTTCCCTATGCCAGGGGCGCGAGATAGCGCGACCGGTTGGCGGTCAACGATGGCCTGGGTCAGAGTCTCTACTGAGAAGGTACTCATTAGGCTTAATGCTGCTTTGGGTCCAACACCGGAGACGCCTAATAATAACTCAAAGAGGTTTCTTTGTGCTGTCTCTGGAAAGCCATAAAGAGAGAGTTCGTTTTCCCTCACATGCAGATAGGTATAGAGTTGTGTTTTTTCCCCTGTTGGGAGGTCGATATTGGAGGGGATATATACCGCAAATCCTACACCGCTTACATCCAGAATAGCAGTGCCGTTTTCCTGGGAGATTATTGTACCTTCAAGACGTGCAATCATGTGTACCTCTAAGTAAGCCTCCGGTTAAACTTCTTGGAGGAGTCCCTCCATTTTTGCCCGGTGGAGATAACAGATAGCCACTGCGGCTGCGTCTGCGGCATCATCTGGTTTGGGGATTTCGTGTAAATTCAGCAGCATCCGCACCATCTCCTGGACCTGTCGCTTGCCGGCATTCCCATAGCCGGTAACCGCCTGTTTAATCTGCATGGGCGTATATTCAGCAATTGATAATCCGGCATCTGCCAATGCTAGTAAAGTCACCCCACGGGCATGTCCTACAGCCATTGCTGTCCGTGTGTTGCGGCTGAAAAAGAGCTTCTCAACTGCGGAAGCTTCTGGCCGGTGCGCTGTTGTGATAACCGCGAGTTCGCGGTAGATCTTTTGAAGTCGTTCTGGAAGGGGGGCTTTTGCCGGGGTAGTGATTGCCCCAATAGCAATCAGAGCCAGGTTGCCCCCCTCTTCATCTACAATTGCGTATCCGGTAATTGCTGTGCCGGGGTCAATCCCCAGGACTCGCATTATGGATAGGTTTACCCTGCCGTTGCGGCAAAGGCCATAACAGCTTCTTCGGTGACGTCGAGGTTAGAGAAAACCCGGCGCACGTCATCAAGTTCTTCTAGGTTATCAATCAACTTGAGAACTTGCACTGCCTGTTTTACTTCCAAGGTGAGTTCATTCTGCGGTTTCATAATCAGGTCTATTTCACGGACCTCAATCCCGGCCTCCTTAAGCGACTCACTCACGGCGTGCATATCGCTAGCCTCGGTATAGATTTCGTGATCATCTTCACCTTTGCCTTGGATCACATCCGCGGCACCAGCTTCGACGGCGGCCTCAAAGAGGGTGTCAAAATCAATATTAGCTGGAACGCTGATTAATCCTTGTCGATCAAATTGCCAGGCTACAGAACCAGGGTCACCCATATTACCACCTTGCCGGGTTAGGGCATGGCGCAAAGCCGCTACTGAACGGTTGCGGTTGTCAGTTACAACATCAATGAGTAAGGCAACGCCGTTAGGCCCGTATCCCTCGTACATAATCTCGAGAATTTCGGCAGCGTCTTTATCCTCACCGGTCCCGCGCCGGATAGCTCGCTTGATATTGTCTTTTGGCATACCGGCGGCGCGGGCTTTATCAAGAACCATCCGTAAACGGATATTGCTATCAGTATCACCGCCACCTTCACGGGCTGCAATCGCGATCTCCCGCGCGATTTTTGTAAAAACTGCTCCTCTTTTTGAGTCGTTCGCCTCTTTCTTGCGGCGAATCGTAGACCAATGACTATGGCCAGACATAGAACCTCCTTAAATAAAAACAGAACTTAATTATTATAGCGTCACTTCAAGGTTTATATAATGAGTGCTTGCTCTTATATGCAAATTACCTATACCTCATCACAGTAATGCTGAAGTAACAATCAGTTGTTCACTTGATATTTGAGTATCCTTGTGCTCTTGTTCAAGTGGCTATAAATACAAATGCTAACCGGGCGATAGTTTTATCTTAACTTAATCGCCCGGCTCTTGGGGGCCTAAAACGGCTCCCACAAATGCGCGTTGTCCACGCAGGAATGTATTTCCCATCATTGGACGCTTACCGGCCATTTGTACCTGTGTCAGGACTAGGACTCCTTCACCTGTCACTACTGCGGGGAAATCTTCTTGTGTGATAACTATACCTGGGGCCAGATCCTCTGTTTCAGCATCTCTTATGGCGGCATAGGCTTGTAATATCTTGAAGTGTTGGTTTTGCCAAGTTGTATAAGCTCCTGGCTTAGGTGCAAAAGCACGCACTTTGTTTTCCAAGTCTTTTGCCGGGTCGGTCCAGGTTATTTCCGCTGCATCTTTTGTGATTCTCCGGCATATAGTTACTTCTGCATTAGACTGGGGTTGTGGCTTGAGTTTCCCTGATAGATAATCAGGCAATGTCTCTAGCAACAAATCGGCTCCAATCTCAGCAAGACGGTCTTCAAGTTCCCCGGCTGTCTCACCCGGCATAATGACAACTTCTTGTTGTGAGATTATAGGGCCTGTATCCAGTCCTTCATCCAGCAGCATAATGGTAACCCCGGTTACACTATCCCCGGCAAGGATGGTACTCTGTACCGGTGACGCGCCACGCCAGCGTGGGAGTAGGGAAGGATGAATATTGAGTACTCCATAACGCGGTAGACTGAGAATCGCTTCGGGAATAATTTGCCCGTAGGCTGCTACGACAATCAAGTCCGGCGCCCAGGCACGGATATTCTCAATGGCGTCAACGCGACGTAACTTTTGGGGTTGGTAAACAGGTATACCATCTGCCAACGCCAGCTTTTTAACCGGTGATGCCACAAGTTGCCGGCCACGTCCTGCCGGCCGGTCAGGTTGTGTCACTACTCCTACAACGGGATAGTGTGCACAAAGCCGCTCCAGGGCAGGAAGTGCAAATTTGGGTGTACCCATAAAAACAATTCGTGTTTCCACACTTACATTTTATCATAAGGTGGACAGGTCGCAAGTGAGTTGTTTAGAAATCCCGTTTTTATGTAAGAAGAGCCACAAAAACCGGAGTTTTGGTTAGGTCCCCTCTTGAATGTTGTTAAAAGAAATAGTAAAGTAGAAGAAAACACACGCTCAAGAGGTGCACTATGAGTGAGACCTTATTTGAAGCGTACCCAAAGCTTGCGTTTATCTTGACGATTTCCTGCTTACCTTTACAATACTTAGGTAGGCTTACTTTTTCTGGGGAGGTAATATGACGGTTAGTGAGTTCGCAGTTGAACAGACTTGGAACGTTAACTATGCAGGGCCGGGACGCTGGATATTGTCCCATGTCCTGCGCTATAAACTCATTATCATAGGTGTTTTCGTTGGTGCATTTGGCAATGCGGCACTATCGGCTGCCGTCCCCGTACTAACCGGACAGGCTTTTGAGGCCATAATCGCCTCGTCTGCCGGTTTGGCGTCATTGCGTCAGGCCGCCATTCTGATTGCTATATCCCAGATTGTGCGCGGGGGACTACAATTAATGCGCAACTACTCCAGTGAGACCCTGGGCCAACGTCTGGAGCGTGATATACGGGATGAACTTTATGCCAGCCTGATCGGCAAGAGTATGTCATTTCATGACTCCTATCCTTCTGGCGAACTGATGGCTCGTGCCAGCAACGATGTCCGTGAGATCAACTTTATGTTTAATCCTGGCATCAACCTGGTCATCGGCTCCGCTAATTTCATCATTATCCCGCTTATCATAGCCCCTCAAATTCATCCCCAGTTAATTATCATCCCCATTATCTATATGCTCGCTTATGGCTTCGTTGTGCGGAATTACCTGGGGCAGCTACAACCTGCCGCTGAGGCCGTTCGCAGTGACTTTGGGAAGATGAATACCAGTTTGGCCGAAGCCATTGAAGGTATCGAAACTGTAAAAGGTGCATCCCAGGAGAAATATGAGATTCAACGCTTCCGGCAAGCCGTTTCTCGCTGGCGAAATTCTTTCGTTCACCAGGCTAAAATCGAAGCCCGCTTTATTCCCTTGTTACTCTTAGGTCTTTTACAAGCCAGCGGACTGTTCCATAGTCTGGAGCTTTTCCGTGCCGGTGCTGTGGATGTGGGAGATGTGGTCTCCTTTAACGGGCTGCTCTTAATGTTTGGTTTCCCCACCTGGGCCGCTCAATTTGCCTATTCCCGTGTGGCCTCTGGCATTGCCAGTTCACGCCGGTTATTGGAAGTAATTACCGCCCGGACTGACCTTGACCAAAACATCACCGGCTATACAGAGAAGATGCGCGGGGCAGTCACCTTTGAGAACGTAACCTTTTGTTATGAGTCCACCGGCTGTGAATCCGGAAATTCCCCATCTACCCTATCTAATATCAACTTCCAGGTGCACCCCGGCCAAACCGTCGCCATCGTCGGCCAGACAGGTTCTGGGAAATCCACCATTGCCAAACTTATCAACCGTATCTATGATGTCAACTCCGGACGGGTTCTGGTGGATGGTGTCGATGTCCGTGATTGGAATATGGAAGCACTTCGCCGTCAGATCTCTATTATTGAGCAGGATATCTTCCTCTTCTCCCGGTCCATTGCGGATAACATCGCCTTTGGTTATCCAGGTGCCGAACAACAAGTCATTGTCAGCGGGGCCGAGAGTGCCCAAGCCCATGAATTCATCACCGGCTTCAAAGAAGGATATGCTACGGTAGTGGGTGAGCGTGGTGCCACCCTTTCCGGTGGGCAGCGGCAACGTCTGGCCCTGGCCCGTGCATTTCTTACCGATCCTGCTATCTTAATCTTAGACGATGCTACCAGCGCTATTGACAGCGCGACAGAGGATCATATTCAACGTGCTATTGAGAAAGCCGCTGTAAATCGCACGACTTTTTTGATCACCCACCGTCTTTCCCAAATCCGCTGGGCTGATTTAATTATCGTGATGCGTAAAGGCCGTGTGGCTGCCATTGGTACTCACGATATCTTGATGGAAACTTCTAAAGAATATCGCAATATTTTTGCCCGTTATGAGTAGGCCGGGTTAGGTTAAGGAGGAGCTATGGGCTTTTTTCGCGGCCTGGATGCCGAAGCTTATGATCGACAATATAGTGACCGGGAATTGACCCGGCGTATCGCATCTTATTTCAAAGTACATCGCGCCAGCGTTATCGGGGTAGTGGTATTGACCACTACTATCTCTGGTATCAGTGCGTTGCAACCTATACTCATCTCCCAAGGGCTGGATATCTTAACCTTGGACTCGCAGCGCAGGGATATTATTATCGGAATGGTGCTCTTTATGTTGGTTTATGGTGTATTCTACTGGGCCGGTAACTGGTGGCGACGCAATATCACCGCCCATATCATCGGTGACATTGTAACCCAAATGCGCAGCGAGGCTTTTGAAGCCTCAGTCCGTCACGACATGGCCTTCTTTGATGAATTCCGTTCGGGGCGCATCATCAGCCGCATTACCTCAGATACCGAGGAATTCGCCCAGGTTACCCAGTTAATCACCGATGTAATCGGCCAACTCTTAGTTGCGCTGATCCTCCTGGGGTTTTTATTCACCGTTTCTGTGAAGCTTACTCTTCTCGTTCTCGCCTTTGCCCCGGTGATCTTCGTCCTTACCCTGGGCTTCCGTAGTCTGGCCCGTAAAGTTACCCGTGAGGGTTTCCGGGTGCTTGCCGAAGTCAATGCCGCTATCCAGGAAGCGGTCACCGGCATCAGTGTCGCTAAAAACTTCCGCCAAGAGAGCAAAATCTACGATGAGTTCACCGCCGTCAATACCCAGTCTTACCGCGTCAATCTCCGCCGTGGTTACACCCTGTCAATGGTATTTCCTATCCTTAATGCTCTATTCGGAGTTGGAACTGCCATTTTAGTCTATTGGGGCGGTCTCTCGGCTATCGAAGGTGCTATTTCTGTCGGGAGTTGGTATCTCTTCATTAATAGTCTCGACCGTTTCTGGGCCCCGATGAGCAATATCTCCGCCTTTTGGAGCCAGTTCCAGAGCGGCCTCTCTGCATCTGAACGTATCTTTGCCTTAATGGACGCTGACCCCCTGGTCCGGCAAAAATCCGAGGCTGCTGTGGATAAACTCCAAGGCGAGATTTCCTTTGCTCAAGTAGACTTCCGCTATACCGAACAAGAACAGGTACTGGATGGTTTTACCTTACACATCCAACCCGGTGAAAGTGTGGCTCTGGTCGGACATACCGGTGCCGGCAAGAGCAGCATTGCCAAGCTCATCGCCCGCTTCTATGAATTCCAGGCCGGCGATATTCTCATTGATGGTCACGATATTCGCACTTTTGATCTCCACAGTTACCGCCGCCAGTTGGGCATTGTTTCCCAGATGCCCTTCCTTTTCAGCGGTACCGTTGCGGATAACATCCGTTATGGACGCCCTGAAGTTACCGACGAAGAGATCGAGTCTATTGCCCACCAGATTGGAGAAGGTGAATGGCTAGAGACCTTGCCCCAGGGTTTATTGACCGATGTGGGTGAGCGCGGCTCCCGGCTCTCAATGGGCCAGCGCCAACTTGTAGCCCTTATGCGTGTCTTGGTACAGCATCCCGCCATCTTCATCCTGGATGAGGCCACTGCCAGCATTGACCCCTTCACCGAATCCCAAATACAAGACGCCATTGACCTGATCCTTAAACGCAGTACGTCCATCCTCATTGCCCATCGTCTCTCAACCGTCCGCGCAGTAGATCGCATCATTGTCCTACAACAAGGGCGTATTATTGAAGAAGGCAGCCATGAATCCCTGATGGAACAGGGGGGGCATTATGCCGAACTTTACGATACCTACTTCCGTCACCAATCTCTTAGCTACATTGAGGAAATTGGACGTCGTAAACAAACCCCCATCTCTTTATAAATACTAGACTATTTCTTTGCTTGCTCGTCCTGGACTGCCAAGTCCAGGACACTTCCCCCTCACTGGACAAAACCCGATTCCTATAGCATTATATAAACACAAACTATAGGAGAACGTATCATATGTCAAAACACATACTATTAGTAGATGACGATGCTCTACTGCGCCGCAGTCTGGCCTTTAACCTGGAGCAAGCCGGCTACCGGGTCTCCACCGCCGCTACCGCTGAGGATGCCTTGACCCAGGTAAACCTCGAACCGCCGGACCTTGTCCTGTTAGATATCGGCCTTCCCGGAATGGACGGTATGGACGCCCTGCGCCAACTCCGCATCCAGATGCCTATCCCCATCATCTTCATCACCGCCCGCCGCCGGGAACTCGATGAAGTCCTGGGCCTTGAACTCGGCGCAGATGACTATGTCACCAAACCCTTCGATATCGACATCCTCCTGGCACGTATTAAAGCCGTGCTGCGTCGTGTCGGCCCAAACACCGCAACCGCACCCCAGTCATCACAACCGCTGGTTATAGGCTCACTACATATCGATCCCGCCGCCCATAGCGTCACTATAGCCGGTGAGACTGTGGACCTGGCTCCCCGCGAGTTTGATCTTTTGCTGGCCCTGGCCCAGGAAGCCGGTCACGTCCTCTCTGTAGATGACCTCTTGGCCCGTGTCTGGGGGGCTGAGTATGAAGGAGAGTCCCAAGTTGTCTATGTCCATATCCGTTGGTTGCGTGAAAAGCTGGAAGCTGATCCTAAACACCCGCAGCGCATTGTTACCGTGCGTGGCGTTGGGTATAAGTTAGTTGTAGTTGAGTAAAGAGATGATTTATGTTACGTTCCTTACGTGCCCGTTTATTTTTTAGCCATATATTACCCCTTTTAGTGGTGATCCCCGTAGTTGGGTTTAGCCTCAATTACTTGCTGAAAACCCAGGTACTTCTGGCCGGTTTATCCAATGAACTTGAAACCCAGGCTTCCCTAGTGGCTTTTATATCCACCGATCCCCAGATTTGGAATGATCCTGAATACGCCCAGGCTTTTATAACTCAGGTAGGCCCGCGTATCTCGGCCCGTGTGATGTTTCTGAGTCCTGATGGTATCCTCATGGCTTCTAATGATCCTAATGACCTGACCCGTTTGGGGCAACAAATCGAGATTGCCGGTTTGCGTGAGGCTGTACTTACCGGACGACCGGTGCGTATTGACTATGGCGAACGTGCCGGCTCCGGTACGGCTGAGGTAATTATGCCGGTTGTCACTATCTCATTTCCACCCCGCATCGTAGGCGTTATCCGTATGACCGATCCCCTTTCCAGCGTCTATGAGCGTTTCCCCAAGATTAGCACGTTTATTGCCTGGGTACTTGCCGCCGGGTTCGTTGTGGGGGGCTTGCTAGGTCTTGGTTTAGCCTGGGACCTCTCCAAACCTCTTGCCCGCGCCACCCGTTCCATCTCTAAAATGGCAGATGGCCAGCCCCTATCATCGCTCCCGGAGCAGGGGCCGGAGGAAATTCGTTTGCTCCTTCGCGCCTTCAACACCTTGACAGTCCAGTTGCGCAGCCTTGAGAAATCCCGCCAACGTCTGTTGGCAAACCTGGTGCATGAGCTAGGCCGTCCGTTGGGCGCGCTTCTCTCGGCTACCCAGGCATTAGCTTCTGGGGCGCACCAGGACCCTGTATTGCGCCAGGAATTATTGGACGGTATGACCTCCGAGGTGGAGCGTATGCAGCATCTCTTAGATGACCTGACCCGCCTCTACGATCAGGCTATGGGACCTTTGGAACTAAACCTCCAACCTACAGCCTTAGAACCCTGGCTCACCCAGGTCTTAAGCCCGTGGCGGGAAGCGGCCCAGGAAAAGTCATTGACCTGGGATATGACTTTGCCGGACGACTTGCCGGTACTATCCCTGGATGCCGACCGTATGGCCCAGGCACTAGGAAATATCGTCAGTAACGCTATAAAATACACCTCTACGGGTGGGG
>JAFGKB010000024.1 GCA_016928755.1 Anaerolineae bacterium
CAGCCTATTTTTTATACAAATATACAAATTAATGGTAAACTGAAGATATAACGTTGGTTGTGTTTTTAGGTCTAAGAGTGGGACTTTGTCTTTATGAGGATTTGTGGTGTATTATGCGTTGTCCAAGCTGTGGTGCTGAAAATCCAGATAATCGTGCAACCTGTGAGATGTGCGGGGCGGCGTTAAGTGGCGATATAGCGGTTTCTCTTGACTCCGGTGTCCAGTACGAGCTAAATGTTGCCCGCCAAGCCTTGGAACAACTGCGCCGCTTTGTCCCGGCTGTAATTCTCGAAAGCCTCCTGCATAATCAAGAACGTTTACGTGGGGAACGCCGTGAAGTTGCGGTGCTATTTGTTGATGCGGTTGAATTCACAAGCCTGGCTGCTTCTCTGGATGCTGAGGCGGTTTTCAACTTGATCAATGATTTGCTAGGGCGATTGGTCGCTTGTGTCCACCGTTTTGGTGGTATGGTGGATAAATTTACCGGTGATGGCTTGATGGCCGTCTTCGGTGCTCCGATTGCCCATGAGAATGATTCTGAATTAGCTGTGCGCGCGGCCCTAGAGATGCAGCGTGCCGCCTCTGAGTTCGCTCCGATTGCCCAGGCTCGGCTGGGTGCTCCGTTACAAGTCCGGATTGGATTACATAGTGGTGTGGCTATTGCCGGTATTCTTGGTAATCAAGAACAGGCTGCTTATACGGTTATTGGTGAAACTGTAAATCTGGCCGCGCGTCTTGAATCCCTCGCCCGACCCGGTCATATTCTTGTTAGCCGTCAGGTATACCAACAGACCCAAACTAAATTTGAGTTTAAAGTACTAGGGGAGGTCTTGGTAAAGGGCGTGGAGCGACCTATAGAGGTTTATGAAGCTGTAGAAGACCGGTATGAGTCTAAAACGAACCTCGATTCTATTCAACCCAGCGGGATATTTCTTGGTCACCAGGCAGAAATTGAGTTTTTGCATCATATGCTGGTTGCGGCATTGGATGATTCCTATGGCCGTCTGCTGGTAGTACATGGCGAAGCCGGGATTGGGAAATCCTCCCTCGTGAATGAGTGGTTATCCGGTATCCAGCCAGAACAGGTGACGGTCTTGATGGGCCGGGGAACTCCTTATGTCCAGGGGGTGAGTTATAGTACTTTGAGTACTTTGTTACGGGGAGCATTGAAAGGTAACTTGATAGAAGAATCCTGGACTAATTATGTATCCCCTGATTTACATTTATTCCTCCGTGATATGCTCGGCATGCCCTTGACAGCGCAAGAGTCCCTATCAATTAACAATCTTACCCCTGATCGTATGAAGCAATTGACGACTTTGGCTATCCGCGAGTGGGTTTTAGGGATAGCGCGTAAGCGACCTGTTATACTGGTTTTCGATAACTTTCAATGGGTGGATGCGGCTTCTTATGCTGTTATTCAAGCCTTACTGAGTCTTGTTTATGAAACCACGGTGCTCTTTGTGGTCGTTACCCGACCGCAGCCGCTTGGTGCCTTGCGTTTAGAGATACCGCCTTTGGAGCATGATCCTGATCTTGACTTAAGTATAACGTTGGATGTGGGTGCCCTGTCTGTGGAAAATAGTCGTAAGCTTTTGGGCAATCTTTTGGATTTGGATAGTATGCCAGAATCTTTTATCAGGACAATTTTAGCACGTGCTGAGGGAAATCCGTTCTATATTGAGGAGTTTGTCCGGATGCTAGTTGAAAAGAAGATGCTGAAACTTGAGGATGGTCGCTGGGTGGCTGTGTCTGTCCCTGACTTGGAGACTTTAGCTATCCCTACAACGCTTCAGGGTTTAATGATGGCCCGTATTGACCGTTTACCAGAGGCTTTACGGCGTGTGTTGCGTAATGCTGCGATAATTGGTCTCCAATTTGATGTAAACCTACTTGGGATTATAGAATATCGTCTTCATGGTACGACTAACTTGATGCCCATTATGAAGCGTTTGATCAGTTTGGGGTTACTTGTAGCCCGGCCTGAACTTGGAACCCATATTTATGCTTTCCGGCATATGTTAGTACAGGAGATTATCTATAATAGTATTTTGCATAGCCAACGTCCTGACTTGCATCAGGTTGTCGCGTTGACTATCGAAGAGTTGTATGCCACGAATCTAGACCGTTATGCAGAAGTTTTAGCCTTCCATTATGACCGCGCCCGTGTCCGGGATAAGGCGATGTCTTATGCCATCAGCGCTGGAAACCATGCCCGGCAGCGATTTTCTAATACGGAGGCGGTAGAATACTATAGCCGTGCGTTGCAGCTCTCACAACATTTGGGCGAGTGTCTTCAAGAACGCTGGCGCGCAGCAACTGGCCTGGGGCAGGTTCACCAGCGTATTGGTGAGTATGAGGATGCTATAGCGCTCTACCGGGCCGCTTTGGAAGAGTGGGTCGCGGCCCCCTTAGAAGCTAAAGCAGAAGTGATGTTGTATTTAGGTCAAGTTTGGGATAAGTTAGGTAATTTGCGCGAAGCTGAGACATGGTTGCGACAAGGTGTGGTACAGTTAAATCAGGCTGCGGTGTCCGCACCAGAATTACGGGCGCAGCTATACTCTGAATTGGGCTGGCAGGCCATCCAAGGAGGAAATTTAACGGAGGCTCAAACTTGGTTGGAAAAAGCCTGGGCCTTATTACAAAGTACCGATTCTCACTACGCTATGGCAAAAGTCCTTGACCGTTTTAGTGTTTTGTATCTTCATCAAGGGGAGCTACAAAATGCGATTAAAAATATAGAACAGGCTTTGGCCGCAAGCGAGAAACTAAGTGATATTGTGAGTGTGTCTCATTATGCAAAGACCTTGGGGAATCTGCAGACCCGGGCCGGAGATTGGGAACAGTCGCTCAATTACTATAAACGTAGCTTAGACTTGATGCAAAAGATAGGTGATCTTGAAGGCATTATTATCGCGCATGCGAACTTAGGCCAGTTGTATATGCATCTGGGGCAGTGGAGTCGGGCTGAGGGAAACTTGTTACATGCCTTTGATATGGCCCAACGCATTGCCCATTCTCATGAATTGACTTGTGCCCATATCAATTTAAGCCGGCTCCATTTACTGCGTGGAGATTTGGAGTTGTGTGCTGAACATTTGAACGCGGTTTTTGTCTGGTATAAAGAGCGTGGCAATCGTGTTAATATGGGGTTAGTTGAAGCCTACTTTCTAAATGCTGAATTGCACTTAGGACAAGCAGAAGTTGAAGCTGCACGGGAGTCGCTGGAAAGAGGGTATCATATTCTCCTAGACTTGAAAGATACTAACAATGGTCACTCGATGCAATTTGGTCATTATGAGCGGTTAATGGGGCGGTTAGCGTTAGAGGACCATGATTATACAACTGCGCATGAGCGATTGGCGCACAGTAGACAGATCTTTGAGGGCGTTAGTTGTTTGTTTGAGGTTGGCAAGACAGAGTATTGGATTGCGCTTACATATATAGCGCAAGACCTTAAGTCAGATGGCATGAAGACTTTAAATAAGGCGTTAGCAATATTCCAAAAATTGGGGGCTGCTGCTGAGATACAACGGGTGGAAGCATTGCTCTCTACATTTCAATGGTGACCTATAACTAAAGCAAAGGGAGTCGGGTGATAAGTCACCTGACTCCCTTTTTACCAATATTGATAATTGTTACCGCTTGGGGAGATTTTCTTGTCCCAATCAGTATAGTTCTCCCCCTTGCGGTTATTGAAGGCTAATTACCGGGTTATTAGGCTATGTTGGGATTGTGAAGTTGTTGCGTGCGTCCCTTGTAATTGCCGACCCCACTATGTAATGGCTGGCTATTTCAGGTAAGCAGTTATTAACAAAAACCAAACGACTGCCAGCGCCATAATTTTATTGTAAGTATTCTTATTAACCATTTTATTACTCTCTATCTCGATAATCAAGGTTCTTAAGAGAATTTGTTTTCGTTATCTTACTTAATTCTAACATGTACTCTCCTTTTTTACAATAGTACAAGGGTACTATTTTATAAAACTAACCAATTTTTAATATAAAAGCAGGTGACTGAATTAACCAGTCACCTGCTTTTATCGGGTTAAATTTAGCATTACTTCAAATCTTATGTGAATATCTTCTCCTAACACATAAGTCGGTTTTAGTTGTCATCGTAAGGTTGGGGCGGTCTAGCCTTTAGAGGGGGATTCCCAAAACAATTGCTCACGTAACATCAAGTCGGTATGTCGGACTTTGAATGCCAAATCACTGGCGATATTACGCATAAGGATATAGCCCATTTCATGGCTTTCTTCACACAAGCGAACTAAATCATCACGGCTAATGGCCAGCAATTTTGTATCATCGGTCGCTGCTTTCGCTGAGGCTGAGCGCATTCCCCGATCCACTAACCCAATTTCTCCCAATGTTTGTCCGGGCCAGAGGGTAACGATGGTTAACGGCTCTGCCCTTTTATTGTATGTTCCCAGTAGACTGGGATCTAGCACTATATCTACAGTACCTTTTACAATGATAAAGATTTCGTCACTAGGCGTGTTTTCTTGAACAATAGTATCATTTTCTTTATAATCTATCTCGCGACATACTTCAGCTAGTTTCTGTAAGTGTTCTTCTTTTAGTTCGTAGAAGATATCCACCTGTCGTAATACACTAATTAATTGCATACCTACCCCCTTTCTCTTGCCTTAAGTGATTTAACTTGAGTTGTGTTTCGCGTTTGATAGTTTCCTATCGTTGTTTGATGGTAGAAGATAATAAGGAAAATCCCCTTTAAGTATAACGAACCCAGATAAGAAGTCAAAACTATTATAACATAGTTCTCTGGCTTGATAACCGTTAAACGGCTTTTTTCAAATGGGCTAACAAAATACCTGTTATCGCTAGGATTAGTCCCATTATATCACGTGCACTAAGTTGTTCGCCTAGAAACAGCCAGGCAAGTACGGCGATTTGGACAAGCATCGTATTGTTGATAAGACTTGATTCTACAGCCGATAGCTTTTGGAGGGATTTATTCCAGAGCGTAAAGGCTAACGCGGTGTTAACAACTGCCAGCCAACCGATAACTCCCCATCCTGTTAAACTAATGGGTGGGAGACCTTGTACCACTAATCCGATGCCTAGGAGCGAGGTCGCTCCTATCCCCATACTGATAGCAGTCACTACTAATGGCGGAATTGTTTTATCTCGATTGATCGAACGTCCTAAAATGGAAGCTGCTGCGTTAGCACATACACTTAGTCCGGCCAGGCCAAACCCAAGTACTGGTTCACCAGACCCGGCGGCAGGGGTGAAATATACGAACACGCCGGTAATGAAAATGATAATTCCCCCCCATTGCAACCGGGAGGGGACCTCTCGTAGTGCAATGATGCCAAATAAAGCAACCAACACGGAACTAAAGTTCAGTAATAGGCTGAAGGTGACCGCTTCCAAATAGTTGAGGGTAAGAAATTGGCCACCTTGCGTTATGGTATAGAATACCAACCCTAGAACTACTAAGTTTCTCCATGTTTTAGCCGAGAGAGTTTTTATCTGAGTTTTGTATTTCCACAGCCCCGGGAGCAGGATAATAAAGGCTAGGGTATACCGGAGTCCTGCGAAGGTTAATGGTGGAATTTCATTGAGAGCAAATTTGATGAGTACCCAAGAAGTTGACCAAAGAAACGTTACAAAAAGCGCTTGCAGAATGCCCCGCAATCGTTCAGAAATAAACATATAGCACCTCTTTCATCAATTAGGTATGGCAAAACAAATACCTACCTAATCCCTCCCGGCTTTTATCCGATAAGGTGCTACGCCCACTGGCTTTTGTGACGCTCGGTCCAGACCTGGGGTACAGCGGAACCCTAGTCACTCAGGTTGGTAAGAATTATTATATATGAGTCTGTTGAAAAAAACAATCAAAAAACCGGGGAAAGCGAAGGAGATGGAGTGGTTAAGGCCGTTTCCTCGGTTTTTATGCTTACTCGATGAAAATTTCTACCCGTTCTCCGTCTTTTTCGTCAACTACGTCAATAATATGGCCGACCTCGTTGGTATTGAGGATGGTCTCTAGTGTCTCTGGGTCTAATCTTTCGATCCCACTGATTCCCCCGATGCGTCCCCCGTGTCTTAATGCGGCGCGTACCAGGGATATGGGTAATGTAATATTCACCCGGCTGACGGACTTATCCGTATCGGTAACGCGAATACGAACCCAGCGGGCCTTCCTCTGGCCGCTTGTGGTTGCTTCTTCGCCCTTGGACAATGCTTCCAATAAGCGTGTGGCATCCTCTGGGCTAATGACATTATCTTGTACCATTTGGAGGATTTTTAGGCGTTCTTTCTGTATTTGTTGGCCCGTATCCCCGGTGCTTTCAGAGCTTGATGTTCTTTCACTTTCAGTATGCTCTAACCCATCATTTAAACGTTCTTGTGATGCATAGAGTCGTTCCCGTTTTTGTTCCAGGAGTTCCTCTTTGACTTCCAGGCGCACCCGTTGGCCCTCGATACGTGCCCGCTGCCCTTCTAATTGTGCTTGTTTTCCTTCAAGCCGCCCTCTCTCGCCGGGTTCAAAATCTTCCCGGGTTGCTAATTCGGCTTCTATTTCGGCGACCTTGATCAGTAACTCGGCTTCTTCATCCTCTAATCGCTCGCGTTCTTCCTCGAGTTGTTCCTGTTCAATCTCTAATTGTTCGAGCTTACTATCAAGTTTTGCTTGTTTATCCATTAACTTCTGTATCTTGGAAAAGTGCCGGTTAAGCACATTTTTCTCACGTTGTTCCAATCGCTTAAGCAACTCTTCAATATGGGATTGTTTTTCCCGTAACCGGTCCTCTTTCCCGTGTAACCGCTCGCGCTTGGATTGTAGCCGCTCGCGTTGTCGCTCCAGGCTGCGCTTTTGTCCTGGGGATTCGCCGGCCTCACCGATCTCTTTTTCCAGTTCTTCCAAAGCTAACGTGTATTCTTCACGTTCTTCTTGTAAAGCCTCCAAGCCACTTTGTACCCGTGCCAGTTTAGCCTCTAGCTCTTCCTTGGTATTATCATAAGTACTGCCCCTGACCATTATTGCACCTCCTACTTGCTAAGCTCTATTACCAAGACTGCGAAAGTCTTGAATTCCGCTTCACTGAGATTTCTGTTATATACTAATTTTAATAGAGTTTTAGATAATTGTCAAGATGCTATTTTAAAATTATTTATATAATAGAGTGAATTTTTTATAAATCACCTAAATGTTATTAAGGTTTTGGAATAAAGCCGAGAATTGTTTCAGGATGTTCATCCGTGACCATCAGAAATCCCCGGTCATCAAGGCGTACTATACCTTCCCAATTTCGAGATTCAGCGTCATTTGCCAGTTGTAGTTGGATAGGGTGCGTTTCTACAAGTGCGATACCACTATCCTGATATTGTAATGCCACGAGTCGCTCGACGCCGGCACTCCGGCTATGGGTTAATCCTACCGGGTATTGTGCCCTTAAGCTGTCCGGTGCCGGGTTGAGCTTCTGCTCATCCCCAGGGTAGAAGTAGTTGATGACCCAGAATATGCCGTTTTCATCGGCACTTGTGGCATCTGTAATGCGATATTCCAGATGCGGGAGTGTGACCGGCGGCACCGGGTTTAACTGTAGGTCAAAGCGGTGTCCAATGGGGGCTATGTTCACATTCGCTCCATTGGCCTCGTGAAGGGTGACCAATATATCCTCAATCAGGATAAGGGTTTCGTCACTGAGATTCCCCAGGTTGGTTTGGGAGGGTATCGGGGTTAAAGTTTCCAACTCCAGGTCTACCCGGCTTAAATCGGATGCAATGTTCCCACGGATAATATACCCGACCATTACTTCTTCTTCGCTGCGAGATTCAATCGTTAAGAATAATTGGTTTTCTGCACAGGTAAGGGCTTCGAATCCTTCAAAACCTGTAATTTCTTTTTCCAGTGAGTCGGGATAAAAGGGCACGCGCAATAGCTCTAAGGGTGACGGATCTTCTGTGTTGATTGCTTCCAGGACTTTTGATTTAGGGATGGCGAATAGGGCTTCCACACCATCTTCTTTAAAGCGGTCGGGATACTGGGGGAGTAGTACCAGGTAATCCTGGAACCAAGCCATCCCGGAAATCTCGGCTCGTTTTTTGTCTAGTGGTTCGTCCAATGGTAACACGTACACCGGCATCTCTACCGCATAGGTCGATGTGTTACCGGCAGATATAGTCACCGGCGTTTGAGAGGGGAGATCTGTAGGGGATACTGATGTGGGATTGCAAGCACATAGCAAAAACAGTGTTATGAGACCGGTTAACAGGTGGTTTAAATGGGGTTTCATATTGCACTCCTTCTTTTTCGAGATTGCCTTTTATACGAATACACGAAGCCCTTAAAAAGGGCCTCGTGTTTTGAGCTTCTGTAAATTGCCAGATTGCTTTATGAATTACTGGACTCTGATTTTACGACTTCGATTACATCACCTTTGTTGACATAACCACCTTCTAGGATATTGCAGAAGATGCCGTATTTGGGCAGAATGGAGACACCGTGGAAGTTGTAGGTATGTGAAGCGTCCAAAGTCTTGCCAATTTGCACAACTTCCAATAACGTCACTCCTACGCGCAACCTATCCCCTAGCTTTAGCGTCAGCAGGTCTATACCTTGGGTGGTTAAGTTATCGGCAAATGACCCCGGCCCGGCCTCTATACCGTACTGGCGATTTGCTGCTTCGATGCTTTCCAGGGCGACTAGACTGACCTCGCGTTCACCTAGCCCGGCGTGTGAGTCACTTACTAAGCCATATCCGGCGCGCAGTTCCCCTCCCCCAATATCGACTTTGGGATCGGTGCGACAATCACTTCTATTAACTGCGACTAAATGTGCCATATTAATGATGCCTCCTTGCTATGCTTAAGAATGTTACCCCAGAGCCTATCACGAGCAGGGCGAGCCGTAATCCAACCGGCAGCGGGGTGGGTTTACCTGTCTCCGGCAGTAATACAAACACGGTCGCGGTTACCGTAGGGGTGGGGTAAGGCGTCAATGTTGGGGTTGGCTGGGGTGCCGGCGTCGATGGCCGTGGCTGGTCGGGTTTTGGTGTACTGGTTGGGGCTGCCGGGGTAGGGGTATTGATGGGTGTGGGATACCCAACTCCCGGTGTAGCCGTAGGTGTCGTATCCGGCCCGATAATCGTGATGGGCACATCATCCGCGCCACCCCCCATATCATTGCCATACCAATCGCTGGCCCCTACAATTTCGGCACGATTAAGACCCTGGTCGGTGGCCCCTAGCGCAGTGAACACGGTCGTGACCTCTATGATGCCGTGTGGGGGAATATAGCCGGTCCAATCGGTAAGGTTCGTCCAGGTTAGCACTCCCCGCGCCGCATCAATCTGGTCCGGTGGCGGGTCTCCATAGCTAAAGGCCAACCATGCCGGATTATAGGTATCGACTAAGGG
>JAFGKB010000172.1 GCA_016928755.1 Anaerolineae bacterium
GACGGGTAGCGCGAGATAGCGAGACTTTCTTTCCGAACTGAACCGCCCTGCGGTTGTTACTCAGGGCGAATATCAGTGAGGACTTTTATAGTCAGCCTGAACTTGTGACAAATGTGTGACAAATCTTTGACATTGTAGAGACATCAAGGTGTTATCTTTATAGTGTTGTTCGATCCTGTAGATTCTTACAGTATATCTCAGGAATATTCTGTAGTATCGTAGAGGAGGAAACTAAACGAAGCAACGATTCTTAAGAAAAGATTGAGTTACAACACAGTTGACCGAATAACGTATAGAGTTTAAACGTTATACCTTATGATAGGAGTTATACCTTACGGAAAGAGATGAATAAACAATGAAAGATATTCTTCGTTACCTGATGCGCCGGAAGATGCGCACAATATTAACCATTATGGCCGTAACTGTCGGTATCTTTGCGGTGACTGCCGTAGGTGGCATAGCCGAACAGCTAGAAAGCCAAATTCAAACGGTTGAGATGGATGCACTAAGCCGTATTAATGTGTGGACAAAAGATTACTACAGGTCGATCTCCGATGCCGAAATCCGGCAGATACGCAGAGTTGAAGGGGTAACCGGGGTCACACTCACAATTTCAGGCCGCATAGAAAAGCTGAAAGAAGACACGGTGGTTGTCGTTTCAATTAACCCCCTTAGCTTTGTAGGTATACAATCGGATGTACCTGGGCTAGAATACGAAGCACTCTTGCCGGGAATGGAGCTATGGGCCGGCAGGTTACCCGAACCGGGAAACCGTACGGAGACGGTGGTAACCTGGAGAATGGCACAAGCCAAGGACCTAGAAGTAGGAGAAACTCTCTTAATCCAGGAAAAACCTTTCGAAGTTGTAGGTATTTGGGAAGACCACCCTTCGGCAATTTCACGGCTGGCCTATATTTCTTACGAAGCCGCTGAAAATATCTTGGGACAAGATACTTTTGGGGTGGTGAGTATTATCCCTAAACCGGGAACGGATTTAGAAGCACTCGCTCAACGTGTCGAGGAACAAATTCCTGAATTGAATGCCCAATCGCCCACCGAGGCCGTCAAAGAAGCCCGGCAGCAAGTACTTATTTTCTCCCTAATAGTGGGAGCCAGCGGCATTATCTCATTGCTTATCGGCACCTTTACTATCGTTAACACGATGGTAGTCAGCGTGCAAGAGCGACGCCGGGAAATCGGCCTCAAGAAAGCACTGGGAGCAGAGGATAAACACATCCTAACCGAAACGATTATCGAGGCCATTTTAATCGCCGGGACCGGTGGCACTATAGGCGTGTTATTAGGTACCGGGGTGGGAGCGATAGCTAACAAGGCCCTAAACGTCCAGTTAGGTATGCCGTTATTCCTCCCTACCCTGAGACTAACCGTAGGCGCGGTAGGCTTCAGCATATTGATGGGCATCATGGCCGGCATCTATCCGGCATGGAAAGCATCACGCCTTGACCCCATTATCACTTTACGGGGAGCCAGTGCAGCGACAGGCCACACATTTAAAGGTATCAAGGGTGCTCTGGACTGGTTGCGTCGTAATGCCCGGTCTATTCTCACAGTTAGCGGAATCACCATCGGTATTTTTGCCCTGGTATTGTTAGGCAGCCTAACTGAAGCCCTGAATGGCTATATGCAGGACTTTAGCCAGGGAAGCCACAATCTGCTGATGGTCAATTCAAAATACCCGGAAGCACCTCTGAACCGCACAACGGTCCGCGACCTGGAACGAGTGCCAGGGGTAGCCAGCATAAGTATGATCAATCAAGGCCAATACCCCGTGCGCTTCACACCGGATGAAGACGACAAAGAGAAAAAACTGGATTTCTGGTGTTACGATCCGGAAACTGGGGACTTGGGACTGGCTATGCCTATGCATAATGAGATTGAAAAGGGCCAAATGTTAGCCCCCAGGAGTAATGATACGGTTGTATTAGGCGCGGGATTGGCAGAGACTCACAACCTGGATGTGGGGGACACACTCTACATTAAGGATCAGAAATTCACAGTTGTGGGAATTTGGAAACGCATCCCCTTCGATCTCGGTGGACATGATGCATCAGGCTATCTCACCCTAGAAGGAATGCAACGCATAGAGGCGGACGCCGGTGGCATCGGAGGAATTGGAGTGCGTACCAAGCCAGGGGCAAGCAACCAAGCGATGGTGGAATTGCTAGAAACTGAATTCCATGAACTCGATGTCATGGCCACCCAAGATGTACTGGGAGGTCTCAGCCAGTTCTTTACAACGCTAACGGCCATTATGATCGGTATATTCTCCATTGCTGTCTTTGTGAGTACGGTCTCGATTGTCAATACGATGATTATCGCTGTCAATGAGAAGACCCGCGAGATCGGTCTGAAGAAAGCTGTGGGAGCTGATGATGGGGATATTCTTGCCGAGGTTCTGATGGAAGCTGCCGGATTGGGTGCCCTGGGTGGTGCGACTGGCAATGTTTTGGCCTGGATAGCAACAGCCGTCATCAACCCCATGATGAAAGCACAACAAGGGATTGACATACTGAACTTATCACCCCGGTTAATCCTGGGGAGCATCATTTTTAGCATCTTACTGGGGATTTTCGCCGGGCTTATACCGGCACGGAAAGCCGCGAGACTTGACCCGGTGATTGCATTACATACTGATTAAGTAAATAAATCTTTACAAAAGGATAGGAAAAGAACTATGAAACCGAAGAAGTTAGCCTTAATTATAGGAGCCGTCTTAGTTGTCGTTGTTTTAGCCGGTATCGCCGGCAATGCACTTACATCCGGTAATATGCAGGGGTTACCAGGGGCTACCCCCACCCTGGCCGAAGAAGCAGCCACACCGGTTGCAGAGTTAGCCGTACGCGCGCGTGGGGAAGTTATCCCTGCACTTAGAGCCACTTTGTCATATCAAAATAGTGGTCGCGTTGTGGAGTGGCTGGTGGAAGAGGGTCAACAGATTAAAGCCGGGCAATCCCTGGGCAGGTTAGATACCACTCAATTGGAAATCGCTTTACGTGAAGCGGAAATCAAACTAGCCGAAGCTGAAGCCGAACATCCCCGCAAGTTGGCCGAGGCGGAAATCGCATTACAGAATACAGAAGCCCAATTATCCAAAGAACGCACCGATTACCCGAATATCACCGAGGCCCAAGTACGGCTGCAACAGGCTATAGAGGCTGAGGCAGATGCATTAGAAGAATTCAATAAAGCTAAAGAGCGAATGTGGGAACCGGATAAGGTACGTGAGGGCTACGAACACGCATGGGAACAAGCACGGGATGACCTGGTCATCGCCCAAGCCAATTACGAGTCCGCCCAACGCTCCCAGGCATCCAGCAGTAAAGGCTTGCAAATGCGCGAACTAGATGTTGAGAAGGCCAGATTGGAGTTAGAGCGTTTAAGAGCCGGTGTAGACCCGGCCCTAACCCTGGCAGTCGAGAGAGCTAAGGGGGAACTGGACGCGGCGACCCTTATAGCACCTTTTGATGGCACGGTTGTTGAATTGCATTTACACGCCGGTGATTGGGCACAGCCGGGTCAAGAAGCTATTACTTTGGCCGACCTGGACTCACTACAAATCGAGACCACCGACCTGGATGAATGGGGCATCACACATATTAGTGTCGGTGACCCGGTCACTATAACCTTTAATGCATTTGATAATAAAACCCTGGCCGGTCAGATCACCGATATCGCCCTAAAAGGGGAGAAATTACAAACTGGGGATATGGTCTATAAGACCACTATCAGTTTGGATAACCCTAGTCAAGATTTGCGTTGGGGGATGACAGTCCGAGTCACCATTCCCATAGAAGAGAGTGAGGAATAATATCTATGGCTATTGTTGAAGCACACGAATTAGTAAAGACTTACCCTATGGGCGAGTTAGAGGTCCAGGCACTACGGGGCATTAGTATGGAGATTGAGGCCGGAGAATTTATCTCGATTATGGGGCCATCGGGCAGCGGTAAATCCACCCTGCTCAATATCCTGGGTTGCCTGGACAAGCCGACGCGGGGCAACGTTGTCTTGGACACCCAGAACTTGGGGGAAGTGCCACGCAAACAACTGGCGGCCATACGACGGGAGAAGATCGGGTTCGTCTTTCAATCCTACCAACTCCTTTCTCATATGACGGCCCTGGAAAATGTGACGTTACCCTTACGCTACGCCAATATCGGGCGCGGGCAATCACAAAAACGTGGAAAGGAACTTCTGGAACGGGTAGGCTTGGGAGATCGCATCACCCACCGTCCGTTAGAGCTTTCCGGTGGACAGCAACAGCGGGTAGCGGTTGCCCGTGCCTTAGTCAACCAACCCAGCATCGTACTGGCAGATGAGCCAACCGGCAACCTGGATAGCAAGGCCGGCAGCGAGATTATGGAATTACTACGCGAGTTAAACCGTGACGGGCAGACCTTTATAATTGTAAC
>JAFGKB010000173.1 GCA_016928755.1 Anaerolineae bacterium
ATTTGCACCTCATTGTGCTTTGGGGTTCCCTACCGGGAGTGTGAAATAAAAGGTGCTGCCCTCACCCCGTTGGCTCTCAACGCCAACCGCTCCACCAAGTTTATGGATGATACGCTGTACAATGGATAGACCTAAACCATGCCCCTCGGCCCGCAACTTATGCAAACGGATAAACTGTGTAAAGAGCTGCTCCTGTTGTTCCCCGGTCAAGCCTTCCCCATTATCACGCACCCAAAAACGCACCATTGGAGGATGGCCGTTTTCATTAGCCGTTAATAAAGTAGCGTCAAGCTCTACATAAGGCGGACTCCCACCATATTTAATCGCATTACTGATGTAATTCACCCAGACTTCAATGATCCACGGAGCATAACCCACGGCTACCGGCCAGCATTCGGGGGTGATGACCACAGCCTGATATTCTTCAATCATACCATCAAGACGCTGTAGTGCATCGGTTATAATAGTGTGCATCGTCAAAGGTTCAATATCCAGGTCCTCTATCCGGCGCACACTGGCCAGCAATAGCAGTTCGTTGACAATGCTGGTCATCCGGTAGCCATTTTGCGTAATAACATGCAAATTTCTACGAAATAGCGTGGGAGGGATACTGTCAAAATTAGCTTCCATAAAGGCACTAAAGCCAACCAAAGCAGAGAGGGGATTTTTAAGATCATGGGCAACGGTATGAGCAAATGCATCTAAATCGGCATTGCTGGCCTCAAGTTCAGACGTGTACTGCCGGAGTTCTTTTTCTGTCTCTTTAAGGGGGGTGATATCGTGCAAGACGATTAAACGCCCTTTAAAGTGCCCCATTTGATCTGTCAGCAGCGTTATATGCAGGTCATAGTAGTGTTCTAGCTCCCCATTGGTCAAAGTGATGCCGGTCTGAACGGCATCAGGTGTATCCAAGTACTGCGTCAGATTTTTCCAAGGTTGCAAGACTTCATATGCAGGCTTGCCAATCACTTGGGCAGCAGAAAGGCTCAGGTGCTCCTGGATGGCGGGGTTTAGATCGACAATCCGGTTTTTGCCATCCAGGACCAACATGCCATCCTGCAGATTATCAATAAGCATATCCCGCGCTACCGGTATAATATCAAACAACTTGAATTGGAATAAGGCCCTAGTAAAGGAGATACCACCAATGGCAAAACCCAGGGAGACCAAGTTGCCCTTAAAATCCATGCCCAAGGAGAAGGTGGTGAGTACCGTCCCCAAAACCGGGAAGAAAACGCCACCGAGCAGGGCCATTGCCTGGCCACGATAGAGACGAAAAGTCCGGATGGCAACCCGGACAATTAGAATAACAGCCAATAGGGTTAAGAGATACCCAGAGACAGTATAGACCCAAAAACCGGGGGCAAGTAACGCCGTACTGCGATCTGATACCAGATAAGGGCCAATTTCCAAAAAGCTACCAAAATCCCTGGCAAATAAATGATGCCAATCATTAGTCCACACTAACACCTGGGTCAAAGTTGGAATAACCAACAAGGCAATCCAGCGCTTTGGGAATAGCCAAGCCATTTGTTTAGTATACTCAACAGCGAAGATGAGGAGGAATACCGGCATAAAAGCGAGGCTGAAAAACATCAACCGGAACCAGAAAAACGCGGCATGTGGGGATGGGCTTAACATCGAGAGATTATTGACTAATGACAGGAAGGCAGCCAGGGCCATCAGGACAGAGAATGCCCGCGCTCCCGGTGCGGAGCGATGTCGCCATGAGTAGAAGGCCAATCCAGCCGTAATACAAGCAGCAATAAATACAGAGATCACATAGACGTTATATTGCCAATACACAACCACTTCCCGGTAAGCTTAAATTTGTGCAAGCCTCAAAATCTTACAAGACACTACACAATGAAAGTATATACCAATGTAAAAAATAAACCAAGCAAATAGCAAAAATGGAGTGCGTTTCAGATATAAAACAGTGACTACAAACCTATGGAGTTTGTAGTCACTGGTCAGAACATCCAGGTATAGCCTTGTATTTTTAACGCATAGTTTTAACTTTATCTCTGACCTCTGAAGCCGTACTACAAGCCAGGACTTCAGAAACCAGGACTCGCAAGCTCTCCAACTGTAGCTCACGGACCTGGGCTTTGACCATTGGAATCGCGGGGGTACTGACACTCAACTCATCCACACCGAGACCGACCAACACCGGTATGGCTTGGGGGTCAGAGCCTAATTCACCACATACCCCCACCCATTTCCCGGCCTGATGGGCAGACTCAACGGTTCGGGCGATAAGGCGCAAGACAGCAGGATGAAGACCATCTAATTTATTTGCCAGGGTGGCGTGAGTACGGTCTATGGCCAAGGTGTACTGGGTTAAATCGTTGGTTCCGATAGAGAAGAAGTCAACTTCCGGGGCGAAGATGTCGGATAACAAAGCGGCTGAAGGCACTTCCACCATAATACCAATTTCAACGCTTCCTGCGCCTAATTGGGACTGGAGTTCTTCAACCATAGCACGAGCTTGACGTACTTCAGAAATATCGGACACCATCGGGAACATAATACGCAGCTTCCCGTGCTCCGAGGCCCGGAGAATGGCCCGCAGTTGTTGGCGCAATAAGTGAGGGCGGGCTAAACACAGCCGGATGCCGCGTTCACCCAGGAAGGGATTCATTTCTTCAGGGACAGCTACGTAAGGCAATGGCTTATCCCCACCAATGTCCAGGGTGCGGATAATAACCGGCTGACCTTTCAACGCCAGGGCTATGTCACGATAGACCTCAAATTGTTCCTCCTCAGTTGGAGGTGTATCCCGGTCCAGGAACAAGAACTCGGTGCGTAACAGCCCGACGCCCTCGGCGCCACGGGCATATGCCTGTTGGGCATCATCAACACCTCCGATATTAGCCACAACTTCCACCCGATGACCGTCTTGGGTGATGGCCGGTTCAGAGGACAACTTCTGCGCCGCGTCCCAGCAAGCTCTATATTGGGATTGAGCAATCTGTGCCGCTTTCAATACCTCGGCATCAGGGTCAATGATTAGAGTTCCGGCATCGCCATCTAGAATAACCAGGGTCTCATTCTTAAGTCTAAGGACAGCCTCACCGGCACTGACAACCGCCGGCAAGCCACGGGCACGGGCGATGATGGCGGAGTGGGCAGTAGGGCCACCGGCAGCAGTACAAAAGCCTAAAACTTTATCACTATCTAGGGCCGCAGTATCAGATGGTGTCAGATTACTTGCAACAACGATTACAGGATAAGCAGGCAACACATTGCTATCTCCATCTTTATCACCTAGTAATAAACGTAGTACCCGGTCCCCGACATCACGCAAATCAGCAGCACGAGCGGCCAATAACGAATCACTAAGTGCGGCTAAGATGTTCGCACGGTCATCAATAGCTACTTGCCAAGCATGTGCAGCACTATGTTGGCTCTCAATTCCTTCGTACACGCGCTCCAACAATTCCGGATCTTCGAGAACTTCTAAATGCACCTCGAAGATTGCCGCCTCACTCGCAGCGGATTGAGTCACAAGTTTGTTATGTAATGCAACTAGTTGTTCCTTGGCAGCCTGGAAAGCCTTATCCAGGGATGCGCGCTCCGTTACTACATCGGTAAACGTTTCATCAACGATAATCTGATTTCGCTGCCACTGGAAAACCGGTCCAATGGCAATTCCCGGCGCGGCAGGGACACCGGTAAGTTGTTTGCCTACATTTTGATCTTGAATGACGGGGAGAACAACTTCAGATTTTGGGGAAGAAGCAGACACAGGTACAGAAGTAGAAGGTAACTCCTCATCAAGGCCCTGTTCGATTAAGGATCTTAACGCCTGGGCAGCCGCATCTTCATCGGCACCTACGACTTCAAAACGCACTTCTCCACCACACTCCACGCCCAAGGTGAGGACAGAAATCATACTCTTAGCATTGGCTTGCTTATCACCATGGAAAATGCGGATATCGGACTCAAACTTTTTAGTCGCTTTTACCAGCACTTTGGCCGGACGGGCGTGCAATCCCGTGCGATTCTGAATAACTAGCTGAAATTCTCTCATAATTAATAACCTCTGTCCTGTATCTTATATACCTTCATAAGGCCCTTACCAACACTTGCTCAAAGAAGGATGCGACCAAGGCATAATCCCCTACCGCCGTACCGGAGAGACTGGCAGCCGTGGTCCCACAGGCAACACCCCAACAGAGCGATTCCGGCAGCGGTAAATTCTGGCTCAACCCAAACATCAACCCGGCAACGGAAGAGTCACCGGCTCCAATAGGGTTGCGCTCCACAATCTGTGGCGCAGTAGCCGCCCATATCTGCCGGCCATTAGAGAGCACAGCACCAGCTTCACCAAAAGAGATAAAGACATTCTCAACACCCATTTTATGGATAGCGGCAATTGCGGCACCGGAATCGCCAGGACTACTAATCGGAATACCTGTAAGCTCGGTGGCTTCATGGGCATTGGGTTTAACTAAAAACGGCAAAGCAGCACAAGCATATTGCAACGGTTCTCCGCTGGTATCAACTACGGCACGTGCTCCGGCAGAGCGTAGAATGTCTACAATTTCCGCGTAGCAGTCAACGGGGAGGCCACGGGGCAAGCTACCGGAAAGTACCCACCAATCCCCCGGCTGCGCTAAAGCCGTAATCTTCTGCAATAATGCGGCCCTCTCATCCGGTGTGATGCTGGGACCGGCCTCGTTTACTTTGACATACTGGGATGCGGTCGCACTGACAATACTGATATTGGTGCGGGTTTCATCCCCAATCTCGACAAAATCCGTCGGGATGCCCAAACTTGCAAGGCCCGCAGCTATACGCACGCCGGTAAGCCCGCCAACAAACCCCAGGGCGACACTCTCGGCCCCTAACTTATGTAAGGCCCGCGAGACATTGAAACCCTTACCGCCATAGTCAACTCGCAGGGTAGTAGCCCGCAATACCGTATCAAAGCTGATTTCGGGGACCGTTAACTCGCGATCCAATGCGGGATTGAGGGTAACTGTATAAATCATCACGTGGCCTGCCAGAACAGCTCAATTAAGCGGCGTTCGGCCTCATTAGTCCAGACATCGCCGGGGGCTAGTGCCGCACCGATAGTGGGATACTTGACCTTTAACTCAGAAAGCCCCATAAGTGGCAAGCCACTGAGTTGGGGGAAGATTACGACTTTCCCTGCATAACGGCCTTCCATCATCGCGCGCACACCCTCTGCGGCGGCCTCAATCCCCCCTACTGCCGCGACCGAGCGGTTGGGTGACAACTTATGCTCCGAGGCTTTGTTAATCACCAGTTCCTGGTCTGCCAGAGTGGAGCCGGAGGTCCCGGTAAACTGGGCATTGTGAAGATAGACAAGACTCATGTTAAGTGGCGCAAATGTCTTCTTGGGGACTCCGGCAAAGAAGACTAACATACCGTCTTCACTCATCAGGGTAGCAGCCTCAGCCATCACCGCGCCAACAGGTACGGAGACAATCACATCATCGGCCATCTGCCCCCCGGTGAATTGGTAGACAAAATCATAGAGGGATTGTGAGGCAGTATTAGGATTAAAAGTATAGAGTTCCTTGTTATTATCCTGGGCTAATGGGGAGAATGACTGCTCCAAAGCTGTAAGGCGCATAGTGTTGATGTCAGTAGCGATAATCCGAGCCGGGCCGTCGGGCAACTCGATAGCACGTTGGACATGCATCTGTCCCATAGGACCACCGGCGCCGACGAAGACCGCCGTGCCACCGGGGCGCAAATCGCAGCGATTCCGGGCTGCACCATAAGAGGCGGCAATATCAGGGCCGGGATTACCAAGGTAAGCGGTGTAATCGTAATGCATCCGGCCCACGTCAATCTGGGGCAAGCCGTCTAAAGCAACCTGGCCTACCATATTAAATGTACCACGACGCGCGATCAACTTCGCTGCTGCACCAACCAGCTCCGCAGAATGGGGATTAAGCACAACGATATCATCAAAACCGGCCCCTTCTGTAAGCTCGGCACTAAGCCGGGCATAGTCCGCTATGCCGACACCATTACGCACTACCACTGTAAGATCGCGGTTGTTGGACTCTTCAACAACGAGCTGCCGCATACTCTCCGGGACATCGGTAAGGACAATGGTATCTGGAGCGTCAAGACCGGTGGAGAACTGATAGGTTGAAGTATCGCCAGCCCGTCCCACAAACCACATAATTCCGCCCTTTTCAGGGGTCAGACGACGGCGCTGAGTATAAGCAGCTTCAACACATGCCCAGGGTTCGGTCAGTGCAGCAGCAGCATATCCCAGGTCACCTTCTACAGGAATTACATAGGCGGTTTGCTGATCAAGGCCGGCGGACAAGACCTCTGCGCCGATTAAGTGATACTGGATTAACCCGCCGGGAATTGTATACCCGTAGGCGGTGCTACGCCCTAATTCATCATAGATATCCGGCTGCAAGGCCAGGCGTTGTCCTGGATAGAATTCTTCGCTAAGGTTTGCCCCTACTTTTAATACTGTCAAGGTTGCTTCATGACCCAGGCGGGTAGGGTCATTGAGCAAATCCCGATTGTAGAGCTTAGGATGAGCACTGCCTTGTTTGATGAGTTTAACATCAGAAAAGCACATCCCCACAGCATCTACACGCACCAATAATTGGTCGTCATTAGGTTCTGGCACAGGGGTCAGCTCTGGCTTTCCATTACGCCCGATATTCTCCACCCCGGCACCATACATATTCCAGGTCCAGGTCTGCTCCGGAACCGGCGCGTCGGGTGATCTGTATTTCTCAAAATCTGAAGACATATCTCTACACCTCAAAACTACTCAGATTCAACCGGACGGCTAAGACGTTCGACGATAAACATGGCGTCTGTAGTCCGTGCTAAAAGTTCGGCATCTTCTGGTTCCTCAATAACCTCGGCAAGGTTCGCGAGTACCCCGACATGTTCATTTTCAGTAGCGGCGATGCCAATCACCAGGTACGCTAACTCGTCATCTTCCCAAGCAACACCAGCCGGGAACTGCACCACGGAGATACCGGTCTTGATAATATCGGCGCGGTTCTCAAACTCACCGTGAGGAATTGCGACGCCATTCCCCATATAGGTAGACATTGTTTTCTCGCGCGCCAACATCCCTTCCACATAAGCGGACTTAACCCGCCCGGCTTTAACCAGTAACTCCCCGGCCATTTTAATAGCTTCATGCTTGTCAGCCGCTTGAGCATTGAGACGGACTAAATCTTTAACGATAATAGACATCACGCCACTACTCCTCCGAGACAACATCGGCACCGGTTTTCAGGGCCTCGGTGATTGTCTCAAATGCCGGGATATTGGAGAAGTTCTTGAAGGAGAAACACACAGCCCACGGGGCTTTATCGCGTGCCATCTGCACCAAGCCTTCATGCGAAAGTACAATTTGGGCATCCTTGGGAATGGCCCGCACTGCACTATGTTTAACATCCACACCATTGATGCCGGCTTTCTTCAACATTCGCTTCAGCTTGTTAGCAGCCATTAGACTTGATCCCATCCCGGCCTCACAAGCAATGATAATTTTCTTAACTTCTGATGCAGCAACTGAACTAGCCATACGAAACCTCCCTAATAAATAGAAAAAAACACGCTGCTTCTTCCAAGGTATCTACCTCCTGACCTGACTCTATTAATGAGCCAGGCCAGGAATCATTATTTTTATATTTTATGCCTCCGCGAGTTCTTCATCCTTAACAGGGAATATCTTGAGGAGGAAAGACCCCACTAGGAACGACGCCACAGTAGCGATAAGAATACCACCGAGTACATTAAAGTGCTGGCCCTTGGGCGTGACGGCCAGATAAGCAAAGATAGAGCCGGGAGAAGGCGTCGCGACCAACCCGGCGCCGGTAATGACGAACCACAAGTCGGCCAGAATACCACCAGCCCATAGGGCAACAATCATTATGGGTTTAGCCAGTACATAGGGAAAATAGATTTCATGGATACCGCCCAAGAAGTGGATAATGATGGCACTTGGTGCAGATTCTTTGAGCATACCACCACCGGCCAACCAGTAGGCCAACAAAAGCCCCAGACCAGGGCCAGGATTTGACTCTAACATAAACAGCACAGATTTGCCGGTCTGCTCTACCTGGGTAACACCGATAGGCGCAAGGATCCCGTGATTAATAGCGTTGTTAAGGAAGAGTACTTTCGCCGGCTCGATAATAATATCGGCAAGTGGTAGTAACCGGCGATCAACGAGGAATTGCACCCCGGCCCCTAATGCATTAGTCAGACCCTGAACGACTGGGCCGACTAGCAAATTTGCCACAATGGCCAGAATAACTCCCAAGATACCGGCGGAGAAGTTGTTGACCAGCATCTCAAAACCACTGGGAATCTTATCCTCTAAAGCTTCATCAATCGCCTTTATCAACCAACCACCGACCGGCCCCATTACCATAGCACCGATAAACATTGGGACATCGGCACCGACGATAACGCCCATAGTCGCAGCCGCACCGATAACACCACCACGCACATCGTATACCATTTTGCCACCGGTATAACCAATAAGGAGCGGTAGCAAGTAAGTAATCATCGGGCCAACCAATTCACTCAACTTTGCATTAGGCGTCCAGCCGGTGGGTATAAAGAGAGCCGTAATCAAACCCCAGGCAATAAAGGCTCCCATATTTGGGAGAATCATACCAGCTAAGAAGCTGCCAAACTGTTGCACTTTTTCACGCATAGTTATTTCCCCTTTCAATAGAGTAGTCTGATTTTTATAATAAGTAAAGTCATTAAAAAAACACCGTTAACACATTATGCCCTAAACTCACCTCCTGAAGATATTGTTTTTTTAAATCATATCAATATGATTAAATACAAATCAAGAAAATCTATACGGCACGATGCCGGAAAAGACAGGAATGATAAGAACCAAGGGAGTTTCAGAAATGCTCTAAAGCAATCTGGCTATCAAAAAGTTAACCAATTGGTTATCGCTTCGATGTTCTCCGGTAAAAGCAAAGGATGGACTTTGATAACGTGTATACCAGGCCAGGGTGCGTTGATCGGAGTTGTTGTGATTAAGAGTTGCGCCTCTTTGACCTGTGGGGAAGCTAATTCCCGGAATGAAAGTGCTCCCAAAATCTCCAGATTAGGAAAGCGTGCTCTCAAACGTGCAACCAGTAGCTGTGCCGTAGCCATACCACTGGGACAGACAACAAATGCTTTGCGCTTATATACCGGGCGTTCACGAATATAAGCAGCCCGTAATAGCAGCGTCAAGGTCTCGATCTCACCGAGGGGCAATGTCATACCGGTATGAGATGTCACTAACTCGGCTAATTCACATGCAATCTTGTACTCATGCCTGTACTTATACGCAAGCGTGCCATTGGACCACGATGGCGGCGACCATAATTTAAAACGCTGCTGCATCAATGCCGGGATAATATGCCCCACCAACCCATCGCGTAAACTGGTGTCAAAGCGTAGCTCTGGTTCAAAGAATGCCTGCGACACATTTAACAACAGCTCATTAATCAAATCTGTGAGTTCGGGCACAACCTGAAGCTCAACAGGCCATTTAGTACTGCGGAGTCCGGCTAATAGGTGCATAGCGATAACCGCGACCTCCGACGACAAATCAGTGTTCTCAAATTCCGGCCATATATTCTGCGCTAGGGAGATAGCAATCGGCCAGATCTGTTGCGATTCCAACCAACTTAACGTCTCCATAGAACATTGGCACTTATACCCTTGAGATACACGTCGGGCCTGAATCGCAAAAGCAAGGGCCAGATGTAAAACGGTATTATCGGCAAAACGGCCATTCATCTGGTCTTCTGCATAGGCCACCCAACTGAAAGCCGTTTTCACATCCCAAGTACGCAAAAAATCCGCAGATTTACGCAC
>JAFGKB010000174.1 GCA_016928755.1 Anaerolineae bacterium
TCGGTATTAATATTTCCCGCTTCCTCAAGGGTCACAACAAAGAACACGCTTTTTCTACGCGCGGCAGCTTCATGGTAACGGATTGCAGGCTTAAATGTCTCAATCGCATCCTCATAGTTACGGTTCTGAAAGTAGAGTGTCGCCAGATGGCCCTGGGCCAGATAATATTTAGGATTGATCTCTATCGCCAGTTCCAAGTTCTCTTGTGCTTCTCTATAATCCCCTTGCAAAAGATAGGTCCAGCCGAGACGGTCAAGGGTAGCCGGATTGTCAGGATCGACCTCAACCGCTTGTTTATAACTGCTGATAGCTAACGTGTAATTCCCCAACACTTGCGCGTTACGACCAATAGCCATATGGAGATAGGCCAAGAAAGGATTTATTTCCAAGGCTTGGCGATAGACATCAATAGCCCCGGTGTAGTTACCCTGGACTTCCAGTACATAGCCATAGTTACGGAGAACATCAATACTTTGGTCATTTAGTTGGAGAGCCGTATCAATAGCCGCATTGGCATTAAACCAATTACCGGCATCCATATAAGCCTCGGCGAGATAAGCATGGGCCTCGGCCAGCTCTGGATCAAATTCTAAGGCTATATCACAAGTCTGGATAGCTTCTGCCGGCATCCCCAACCAATCATAAGCCAAGCAGAGCAAGGCCCAAGCACGGGCATTTTCCGGCTGCCGGCGCAAAGCCTCACGAGCCATCTGAGCGCCACGCTCAGGCACACCCGCGAAGATTAATAAGCGGGACAGTTCTACATATAAATCAGCTTGATTGGGTTCAAGATTAAGGGCATGTTGGTACGCTGCAATAGCTTCTGCAAGGTCTCCCTGCGCATAAGCAGCTTCAGCATTCGCAACACTTGAAGCCAGAGAAGGTGTAGGTGTGGGAAGGGGCGTCGGTGTACTGGGATTAGTTTGCGCCTCTAAATCCTCAGGGGCATCCTGACGAATCAGATAGAAGGTATACCCCACAACCCCTAACACTAACAACACAACGAACACAATAAGCAGCAATCGCCATGACCGACGACGGACACTGTATAATTCCTTCTCCGACTTCAGATACATCCTCAAGCCCCCAATCAGGGCCGGCTACACAACAGCATTAACGGCAGCGACTAATTCCCCGGAGGAGATAAGCCTTTTGATAGCCACTATCTTCGGGGCCAACGGTTCATCATGCTCCAAGAAAGGCACATATTGTCTCACTTGAGCATAAGCAACTGCCGTCCCTTTGCCAAGCTCCGCAGCAGAACCTAATTGCTCACGCCGGAAATCAACGCCTTGGGCAGCCGATAACAACTCAATAGCGATGATATGCTCCACATTTTCCAGGACTCTGCGGGCGTGATGGGCGGCATTGGTGGCCATACTGACATGATCTTCGGTATTTGCGGAGGTAGGGATAGAATCAGCCGTAGAAGGATGTGCCAGCACCTTGTTCTCTGAAGCTAAAGCGGCTGCCGTATATTGGGCAAGCATAAAACCACTCTCCAAGCCCCCATGACGGGTTAAGAAGGCGGGAAGACCACGGCTTAGGGATTGGTCTACCAAGCGGGCGATACGCCGCTCACTGATATTGCCCAAATCTACCAACCCCAGCTTCAAATAGTCTAAAGCCAGCCCTACCGGTTCGGCATGGAAATTTCCCCCAGAGATAACGACCGGTTGCTCCTCTTCAAAAAAGATTAAGGGATTATCGGTAACTGCATTAAGCTCAATTTCTAACGCCCAACGCGCATAGGCCACGGTATCTCTGACGGCCCCATGAACCTGGGGCATACACCGTAAACTATAGGCATCTTGCACATCACGGGGGTCGTGAGGACGCAGGAATGTGCTCCCCTCAAGGAGCCGGCGGATATAAGCCGCCGCATCAACCTGCCGGGGATGAGGCCGCACGAGGTGAATCCGCGGGTCAAATGCTGCCGGTGTTGCGCGCATAGCTTCCAAGCTCAATGTCCCGGCGATATCAGCAGCGCGCACCACATTCTCAGCCTGCAAATTGACCAACGTACCTATCGTTGTGGTCACCGAGGTCCCATTGATCAACGCCAACCCTTCTTTAGCCCCTAATACGACCGGTTCAATGCCCGCGCGCTGCAATGCAACGGCACCGGGAAGCAGTTCACCCTTATAGATGGCCTCACCCGCACCGATTAACACACAAGCAAGGTGAGCTAATGGGGCCAAATCACCACTGGCCCCCAAGGAGCCATAAGAAGGGATAACGGGCAATACGTCCTTGTTGAGCATTTCCAACAGCGTTTCCACAACGTGCGGACGGATACCAGAGTAACCCATAGCCAGGGTATTGGCCCGCACCGCCATAATGCCGCGCACAGTAGCGGCATCCAGAGGTTCCCCCACACCCGCAGCGTGACTCAAAACCAGATTGCGCTGCAAGGCAGCGACCTCGTGACGGGGGATAATGCGTCCTTTAAACGCCCCAAATCCCGTAGTGATGCCGTAGGCGATCTCCCCACGAGCAAGAAGCGTCTGAACGCCGTCCCAAGAACGCTGCATCGCTTCGATAGCATAGGGCGCAAGGGTAACACCGGCCCCCTGCGCTACCGCAGCGACATCTTCCATTGTCAAATGTTCACCGGTAATGACAACTTTATCCATCACGTCAACACATACTCCTTATACCAGTCCCAGAAGTGGGCCAGCCCTTCATTCACAGGAATTTGTGGGTTATAGCCCAACAAACGCTGCGCCTTGGAAATATCCGCATAAGTGATAGGCGGTTCACTGGCCGGGGCCGGTGGGGTTTCCATATGAGCAGGTTTCCCAACCAGGTCTTCCACTAACTGCACAAAATCAGCCATACGCACCGGCTCACCACGCCCTAGATTAAACTGTTGATAACCTAGGGGCCGGTCAACAGCCGCGATAACACCCCTTACAATATCGGCAACGTAGGTCCAATCCCGGTGCATCTCGCCGGCATTATAGAGTTTGAACGTCTGATTACGGACAATACTATCCGTAATAATATAGGGCATCATATCAGGTCGTCCACGCGGGCCATAGACACTGAAAAACCGTAAAGCTGTAAAAGATAACGCGAAGAGATTATGGTAAGTGTAGCCCAACAACTCCCCGGCGATTTTGCTCGCAGGATAAGCCGCTAAGGGTTTATTAGTCGGTGCATCTTCTTGGAACGGCAAACGATCAGTTTTGCCATATACCGAAGAGGTAGAAGCAAACACAATGTGGGGAACAGCGGCATGCCGGGCGGCTTCTAAAACATTGACGGTCCCCCGGATATTCACATCGGTATATAATGGCGCGCGCGCGATTGAGTAACGCACCCCGGCCATAGCTGCCAGGTGAATGATAGCATCAAACCGACCGGACTCTACTACCTGCCGGATACCTAACTCATCACGCAGGTCAACCTCATACATTGTAAAATCCTTATAAGCAGCCAGTACTTGAGCATTAGACCGCTTACGGGCCGGGTCATAATAGTCATTAAAATTATCCAAACCGGCAACCCAATCCCCACGTTTTAATAAAGTCTCGGCAACATGGCTGCCGATGAAGCCCGCTGCCCCAGTTACGAGAATACGCATTGCCAATCCTTTCCATCATAAGGATGAATATCTTGAATATTAAGCTGAAGATTAACGCGCCCATTCCACTCATTACGTTCCAGAATGTAGGCGACATCAATATAATCAGGCAGCCGTTCAACCCAATCGCCTTGCTTAAAAGCGATGCCATCCCAACCCTGCCCTTGCTCATCACCGAGAACGAGCTTTAAATGCTGCCCCTCAGAACCAACAGCGCGCGCGTGTAGGATTTTAACCCGTCGGCTGATGAGGAGCGGGGCCGGATTCCCATAACCAAAGGGCCGCAATTGCTCCAAGGTATTATAGATATCCCAAGACAGTGTAGCCAGGGGCACTTCGGCATCGGCATCAAGCGTAGGGCATAACATCTTACCGGCTAATTGTTCTGCGGCTAATGCAGTCAAACGGTCTTTGAGAACCGGTAACAATTGGGTGCGGACGGTAAAACCCGCCGCAGCCGCATGGCCACCATGCCGTTCCAGTAAATCCGAGACCGAATCTAAAGCATCTGTAATATGAAATTCAGGAATGGAACGGGCTGAGGCCCGGCTAAGTTCGCCCTCAATAGCCACAACCACAGATGGCCGGTAGAATTTATCAACGAGGCGGCTGGCCGCGAGACCGACAACCCCGGAGGTAAAATCTTTGCTGGCCGCGAATAGCAAGGGTGCCTCAAATGGCTGCGCAGCGATAATGGCCTGACACTGTTCCTGGATATACTCGGTAAGCTCCCGTCGCTCTTGGTTTAGAGAATCCAGTTGCTGCGCCAGGGGAAACGCCTGCGCCATATCAGAAGCCAATAATAATTCTAACGCGGTACGGGCCTTGCTCAGCCGCCCGGCAGCATTGAGACGCGGGGCCAGAGTAAAAGCTATCGTATTGGATGTGATACGCTGCAACCGAATACCGGAGACCTGGATCAGTGCACTGATGCCAGGACGCTGCACACCATTCATATGTTTGAGGCCCTGTTGAACCAAAACGTGATTCTCCCCTAACAAGGGGACCATATCGGCTACCGTACCCAGGGCCACCAAATCTAATAAATCATCGGCATGTAGATCGGATTGGGTTGTGGTCAACGGGACTTTTTTGTTAACCCGGAGTAATGCCTGGGCGAGTTTAAAAGCTACACCAGCACCGGCAAAATCCTTAAAAGGGTACTGGCAATCGGGCCGTTTAGGATTGATCACGGCAGCGGCTTTTGGCAGAGCCGGGCCGATGTGGTGGTGGTCCGTAATAATGACTTCCATACCCAACCGCTGAGCCAGAGCTACCTCTTCCAAGGAACGTATCCCACAGTCTACTGTGATTAATAAGGCCATACCTTCTTCGGCCAGGCTATGAATAGCCTCTGCATTTAGGCCATATCCCTCATCCTCACGGTTAGGGATGTAAGTGCGGACATCAGCCCCCAGGGATTGTAAGGTAAGAGCGAGGATTGCAGTAGCCGTCACACCATCCACATCGTAATCACCATAGACCACGATAGGCGCGCCACGGGTAATAACCCGGCGAATTAGGGCAACAGCAACCTCCACATCCTGGATATGGAAAGGGTTGCCATCTTCAACACCCCATTCTAAAAACAACTGGAGCGCGTCTGGCTGTACAATACCACGATTATACAACACCTGCTTAACTAACGGATGAAAATCTGGCAGTGTTTTGAGGAATGCCTCCGGTGCAGGTGGCATCACTTGCCAACGTTTACGACATAAGTCCGTCATCAAAAGTACCCCCATTCACAAGAGATGTTGGGGTAATCAAAATATAAAGCGCGAAACGGAAACACCGCAAAGCTTAACACCCCTCCGTCTCACGCTTAGAATAAGCCCCTAATATTGAGCCGAAGCTCACACAAGTGAGAGTATACCACACTCAAAAAAGTACGCCAAAAAAAGCGGCTTCCTGATGGTTCAGGAAGCCGCTAATACTACCTAACTACTTATTTTAGATCCAGCCCTGGCCCTTAGCAAAATCAGTAACGACAGGAATCTCGACCCATTCACCATTGTAAGCCTGAATTGCCAGGTAAATCTGGTAAACAAACAAGGCCAAACCAATGAAGCAACCAATGATAACAAAACTGAGTACGCTGGTTAGTACAAAATTCGCGACACCAACTATCAACGCTTGAATTGCATTGTATTTGATAAAAGGACGATCCTTTTTATCATCGAGAAGAATCGCAATTAAAGGTACTAAAGGTGTAAAAATCCAGCTCAACAAAGCCCATAAACGATCATCATCTGTTACATCCATTTGAGGTGGAACCATTCCAGGTTGTTCCATTCTACTTCCCCCTTTCCATAAAATAAATTTTTGTTTTCCCCTATGGGAACACTAGACCACAAGGAATAAGATTTAAATAACTTCCCCTTTTTGATAGCCTCTGTATGCCTCATATAGGTAAATTATTTGATCCTTAATCCTAAGCTAATTTTATAAACGAGATGCATAAAAGTCAAGTCCCTAAACGGCCAAATTAGCCTACAAAAGTCTTAATATCCGTCTATTACAAGCTAATGCTCACATATAATGCCCTCTCGTGTATAATAACGCTATGGAACACTCAATTAAATTCAATCGGCGCGTGGTCGTGGGAATAAGTGGGGGCGTGGATAGTGCTGTAACCTTAGCATTTTTAAAACAAGCAGGGTATGATGTTTATGCAGTTTCCTTACGTACATGGATTGCGCCATCTACAGATGCGCCCCACGAGCCTACAGAAGATGCCGGCGCACTAGCCGCGTTATTAAATGTACCTTTTGAGATCGTCGATGTACGAGAACGCTTTTATGAAGAGATTATCCTGCCCTTTGTGAAGGCCTATGGAGAGGGAATTACACCCAATCCTTGCGTACGCTGTAATCCAAGCCTTAAGTTTGATGCCCTATTAAAAGTCGCGCAGCAGATTGAGGCCAATTGGATAGCCACCGGTCACTATGCACAGATTATACACTCTGATACAGGTCCAAGCCGCCTGCTAGAGGCACGCAATCGACACAAAGATCAGAGTTACGTCCTTTACCGTCTGACGCAACGTCATCTGAAACCACTCCTATGTCCATTAGGGGATATGGCTGATAAAGCAGAAGTGCGGGCTATTGCCGAACAACTGGAATTACCTGGGGCCAAGCGTCCCGATAGCCAAGACCTCTGCTTTATTCATGATTATCGCCAACTGCTGAAAGACCTTAATCCACAAAGCCTGACGCCAGGGCCAATTTATGATACTGAGGGAATCCTATTAGGGGAACACCAAGGGCTAGGACATTATACTGTAGGACAACGCGGAGGGTTAGGGATAGCGGCTTCTAAACGGCTCTACGTCCTGAGACTGGAACCGGAGCACAACGCGCTTATTGTGGGAACGGCTGAAGCGCTTAACCGGACTAGCTGCAAATTAAGCGGGGTAACGTTCACGGCAGAAGCAGCAGCAAGAACTTTCACAGCTCAAGGCCGGATCCGTTACCGGGCAACGCGCGTGCCGATAACTGTAGAATTGTCCGGTACGACCGAAGCTTATGTTACCTTCACCACACCGCAAAGGGGTGTCAGCCCCGGTCAATCCCTGGTATTTTACCAAGATAATGAGGTGTTAGGGGGCGGTATCATTATGCCTTAAGTAGACTAACTGGAGACTTTTTTAGTCTATAGCAATGGATCTGTTACACTTACATAACAAATCCATTGCCATTTATAATGAAAAGCGTTACAATGTAATAAGTGTAGGGGCCGTTATTAAAAAATTGGGAACAGAGAAGATAAACAAAATGTCAGAAGAGAAGAGTATTCACGTTTTAATCATAGACGATAGTGCCGAGATCACAGCGTTTGTTAAAGACTCGGTGCTGATACCGCGTGGATTTAAGGTCACAAATGCGACCGATGGCTTTGCGGGGCTTAAATCCATTGTCACCGAGAGGCCGGACCTGATTCTGCTGGATTACGAGATGCCGCGTATGAACGGGATCGAAGTACTACAGGAGATGAAGAAAAAAGGGATTAATATCCCGGTTATCCTAATTACGTCTTACGGGTCAGAATCTGTCGCCGTCGATGTTTTCCGCCTTGGTGTACGTGACTATGTCTCCAAGCCTTTCAATGCCGAAGATTTACTCAATTCCATTAAACAAGTACTGCACATCGTAAAACTAGAGGGGGAACGCCAGCGGCTTATGGCAGAATTACAACAAAGTAACGCGGCTCTATCCCAACGTCTTCGGGAGTTAGACACCCTCTATCATGTCAGTAAATCTGTCACTTCGCTCCGGGAACGGGAGAAGCTACTAGAGCGTATTGTGGATGCGGCTCTATACCTCACCGGGGCTATGGACGGGGTATTAGTCTTGATAGATCCCAAAACCAGCCAGCCAATTGATTATGTCCAACGGATACGCTCTGGAAATGATTATACGGAAGCGGACCCGGATGAGACCTTGAAGACTAATACCGCAGGGTTGATGATGGGCGTAGGGCTGCAAATCGCAGGGCAGACCATCGGGACATTGACGGTTAGTAATAAGCGAAATCGCAAGCCGTTGACCAAGCACGACCAGCGACTCCTGCGTATGTTGGCCGACTACGCAGCGATTGCCATCGAAAACTTCCATCTTATAGAGACGATTCAAGAACAAGAAAAACGTGAAAAACAGCATATCCGCAGTTTATTTGAACACTATGTGGCCCCGCAATATGTAGACCGGCTGTTAAAACAACCCCAAGCAATCCGCCCTGGCGGACAACGGCAACAAATTTCTGTGTTGTTTGCCGATATACGCGGTTTTACTACGTTCAGTGCGATGACCAACCCTGACGCTTTGATGAATGTACTCAACCAATATCTGGGCCGGGCTGCTGAGATGGTATTGCGGGAAGAGGGAACCCTAGATAAGTTTATGGGCGATGAGATTATGGCCTTTTTCAACGCTCCATTGGAACAAAAAGACTATGCCCTGCGCGCGGTACGCGCAGCATGGCAGATCTTACAAACTATGATGGAAACACAAAGCAGCTTACCGGAAACGCAGCGACTGGCTTTCGGCATTGGGGTTAGCACCGGCGACGCTATAGTAGGGAATATCGGGACATCGAAACAGATGAACTATACGGCAATAGGCCACACGGTCAATAAAGCCCACACCTTACAAGAATTAGCCCCGGCGGGGAAAATTCTGATTTGCAGCAAGACTTATGAGTTAGTCCGGGAATATATAGCTGCGGACAGCCTGCCACAAGTTAAGATCAAGGGACAAACTCAACCGGAGACCATCTTTGAAATTGTGGCAGTAAAGGAGCTATAAGAACCTTTCTAGGAGTTTGACTTATGACCGTATTCTTTGACGTAGAAACGCAGAACAGCTTCCAGGAGATCGGGGGCCATTACCCTGAACGCCTGCGTATTTCAGTAGTAGTCACTTATAACACCGCTGACCAAGCCTTCCACCGCTACACCGAAGCAGATACTGCGGCTTTAGTTACCGAGCTTCAGGCGGCAGATTTGGTGGTGGGATACAATCTGTATGGTTTTGATTATCCGGTAGTGGGCCGGTATACTGATGTTGATTTAACAAAGCTCCCCACCGTGGATATGTTGGTGGAGATTGAGAAACGGGTGGGCTTCCGTGTTGGTTTAGATGCTGTAGCTGGTGCGACATTACAAATTAGCAAAAGTGCTGATGGGCTACAGGCGGTACAATGGTGGCGCGAGGGTAGAATAGAGGAAATCTTTAAATACTGCGAACAAGATGTAGAGGTTACGCGCCAACTTTATGAATTCGGGAAAAACTACAGATATGTGCAGTTTTACGACCGGCAATACCGGCTGCGTAAGGTGCCGCTAACGTGGTAGTGGATAAGCTTATTTGACCGGTAACGCCCCTAGGGACGGGACATAGAGCGTTTTTTGGAATGTGGGGGCGGGTGAGCTACAATTTGAGATTATTTACCGAATCTCCAAGTAAGTCTTCCAGGCGGCGGGAATCTCGCCGGAGATAACCAGATAGGTCACCCGTGGTATCTTAGGCTCCCACAGAAGTCTCATATAAACCTCATGAGGGGTGCGGTCAGCCTTACGCTGATTGCAACGCCAACAAGCACATACCGTATTACCCCACGTGCTTTGTCCCCCTCGGCTGACCGGCATAATGTGGTCAACTGTGAAATCTTGGAGCGTTAGAACCTGCCCCATTTGTTTATCCCCAGGTTGTGCCCCACAGTAAGCGCAAGTATACATATCGCGACGCAGCACCGCCCGGCGGCTCCAATGGGCACCGCGCTGTGGAACGTTGACATAACGGCGGAGACGAATTACAGAAGGAATGGAAAAGATATCAGAAGCCCCGTAAATTTCAACAGACTCATCACAAGCAGCGACCACACGTCCCCGCAGCATCAAGGATAGGGCACGCCGGCGAGTAATAACGGCCAGTGGCTCATAACTCCAATTCAATAGTAAAACATTGGACATCAAGCAGCCTCCTTAAACTGCGATACGTGCCTAAGTCCAACCTAAACAAACTTCCTCTATCCCTATTTTATACCAAAACTGAAATCAGACGACTAACAAAATATTAGAAGAATGTTAAGGGTATGTTATCATCCTATTAAAAAGAGCCAGAGCATAAAAAATAAGTGGAATTTATTCCGAGTAACAACCATAAGAGACATGGTTCAGTTAAGAAAGAAA
>JAFGKB010000025.1 GCA_016928755.1 Anaerolineae bacterium
ACGACATTATACCTGGATCAGGCGGCCCTGGCTCTTCCTGACCGGGTTGAGGCTTTGACCGAAATCCGCGAGCGCGTTGTGGCCCTGGATGAACTGATTGTCCAGAATTCTCTCCGTCTGAATACCGAGCTTGAGGCCGTGTGGGCAGATGTAATGGATTTGGTCTTGGTGTCAGGCGTGCAGCCTTCGGAGGTTATAACAATCACCGGGGTTTTGACATCCCCTATTCCTGCCCCCCTTGTTCCCCAGGCACAATAGAAGATAGAGACCGGCTGAAGTTGTAGTTGCTTTATTATATAGACGCCCTTTATAAGGGCGTCTATTGTGTTTTATGGTATCATAAGCGGGGATCTTGAGGAGGAACAAATCTATGCCGTTATTCGACTTTGAACTTTTAGCCACCGAGGGCCTCGCACGGGCCGGTGTATTTCACACTGCCCACGGGCCATTACCAACACCTATCTATGCGCCTGTCGGTACCCAGGCAACCGTTAAAGCCCTGACCCCTCAGCATCTCCATGATGTGGGGGCTATCCTCGTCTTAGCCAACACTTACCACCTCTATTTACGTCCAGGGGATGAACTTGTGGCCCAATTGGGCGGCGTGCACCGCTTTATGCATTGGGATGGTCCGATGCTCACCGATTCCGGGGGCTTCCAGGTCTTCAGCCTGGCCGGTAGTTCGCGGGGGAAATCCCTGCGCACCATAGATGCTGATGGCGTGACCTTCCGCTCCCATATTGACGGCTCCCAACATCGCTTTACGCCGGAACGTGTAATGGAGATCGAGCAGAACCTGGGGGCGGATATTGCAATGGTGCTGGATGAATGCGCGCCCCCTGATGATTATGATTATAGTCTCAAGGCGTTGCGTCGTACCCATGCCTGGGCCGAGCGCTGTAAAGCTGCTCATACGCGCCCGGACCAAGCGCTCTTTGGTATTGTACAAGGGGGTATCTTCCCTGACCTGCGGGAACAGAGCGCGCGCTATCTCACCGAATTAGATTTCCCCGGTTATGCCATCGGCGGGCTTTCTGTGGGAGAGACCAAGGACCAGATGCTCACAACTCTGGATGCCACAACCCCCTGTTTGCCGGAACATAAGCCCCGTTACCTGATGGGAGTAGGGACCCCGGAAGATCTGGTGGAATGTGTGGCCCGGGGGATAGATATCTTTGATTGTGTCTTGCCGACACGGGTCGCTCGCAATGGTCAGGCGTTATTGCGTACCGGCAAACTGAACATGCGCAACGCGCGTTTTGCCGCAGACCCTGCTCCTATAGATGAGACTTGTACTTGCTATGCTTGCCAAAACTTCAGCCGGGCCTACATTCGCCACTTAATCGTAGCCAAAGAGATTTTAGCTGCGACACTGCTCAGCATCCATAACCTCCACACTATGTTAACCATCATCAAAGAAATCCGCCAGGCCATCCTTGAAAGTCGCTTTGCCGATTACCGTGCCGCTTTCTGGGAAGCCAGGAAAAAACCTGACAGGTTTTCTTAAACCTGTCAGGTTTTTTGCGAAAGTGCGTTTGACTTATTTGAATCCTAACTCTCTCAATCGTGCCTCGCGGTCCCGCCACTGCGGCTGTACTTTAACCCATAGGTCCAGGTAAACCTGCCCCCCGATAAAGCGTTCCAACTCTTTGCGGGCGGCCGTCCCGATCTGTTTCAACATACTCCCCCCTTTGCCAATAATAATCGGCTTTTGGGATTCTCTCTCTACCCAGATACGGGCGGCTATATAGATACTGCCATTATCCCGTTCCTTAAAGTCCTCAATTAGCACCGCCGCGGCGTGGGGAATCTCCTGGTAGGTCTTGCGCAACATCGCCTCACGGATTAGCTCCGCCGCGATCTGACGCTGTGTTTGGTCTGTAATCTGGTTATCAGGGTAGTAGCGGACACCTTCGGGGATATAGTCCAGGATATGTGCCAGCAGCGTATCAATGTTAGTGCCCTTGAGTGCGCTGACGGGTATTGAGTAGGCGTAATCCGGCAGCAACTTCCAGTAGCTCTCAATACGTTCTTTCGCGATCTCTAAGGGTAATTTGTCGAGTTTATTCAATACAAAGATAACCGGCCGTTTACTCACTTTTTGTCGGAGCAGCCGCCCAATATGCTCATCCTCATCTCGGGGTCTCAAAGAAACATCTACCACGAAGAGAATCACATCCGCATCTGGAATCGAAGTCACGGCTAAGTCAATCATCTTCTTGTTGAGCTGGTAAGTGGGCTTCTTGTGGATTCCTGGTGTATCTGTGAAAATAAGCTGGTACTCCGGCTCCGTCAGAATACCGTTAATCCGTGTCCGTGTGGTCTGGGGTTTACGTGAGACAATGGCCACTTTCTCCCCTATAATTGCGTTCAACAAGGTCGATTTACCCACATTGGGCCGTCCTATAAGGGCCACAAATCCAGACCGGTGTCCTGTAGGTAATTGCTCCTCGTGCCAATCTGTCTCTGGCAGGTCTTCTCCCCCGGTACTTTGGAGGAATTGTGCGATTAAAGCTTCTGATTCGGCGTTGGGTTCCGGTGCTTCTGTGTTCTTGATTGCTTCGGGTTTTATGTCTTTTTCCATTTTTATGCTTCTCCTTGTTCCTCAACCAGGTAGATACCAGGGAGGCTGATAAGGGTGGTTACTCCCTTAATCAATACATTGGCCCAGAATATGGACCATACTACCGCTGCCGGCATAAGTCCGCCGAATGCGCCCCAACAGAAGACCAGACTATCTACCGGGATGCTGATACTATTGCTAAAGAGTACCCGCGCCCACTGGTAACGCTTCGTGATACGGGTGACCCATAGGTGGTAAAGCTCCGTGTCCAATAGTTCGCTGGTCAACTCTGCCACGATGCTGGCAACTACAATGCGCCAGACCGGATTTAAGACGGTGACAAACGCCTCCTGGTAAGTCCAAGTGGGGTCGGGCGTTAATTTGCTCAGAAATGCAAAATACCCGGCCATCAGTAGGTTGATAACCCCGGCGGTAATAACCACCGAACGCGCAGCCTTGCGGCCTAATAACTTGTGCACCATATCCCGCAATGTGAAAGTGAGGGGATAGATAAACGTGCCCCCGTCCACACTCATCCCGGCGACCAATGCGATCTTCAAACTGCCAATATCGGCCAGTATCTGCGCCGCAATATACGCCGCTACTACTAAAACCCCGGTCTGGGTCATGGTAATCGTCGTGTCCTTAGTCCGTGACTGTTCTTGCGACAGTGCTAAATTCATATTTCCATACCTCTTTGCAAACAGGTGCATTGCACTTTCTTAAGTGCGTTGCACCTGTTTTTATCCCTTGTTAGTGTGGTTTTCCACATAGTAACTCCTTCATCAGGTGATCTAAGATGTAATTTTCCTCACATCCCGAACCCCTAAGATACCACATCTTAGTCGATGAGCAAGGCTGGATAATCTATTTTTCAACTTCTCAGATTTGGACTATACTCATAAAACTATGTATGGACTACAGGCGTCTTGCCTGCCTTGGAGCGCAGGCATCTTGCCTGC
>JAFGKB010000175.1 GCA_016928755.1 Anaerolineae bacterium
ACCTTTTTCTTCTCTTTTCTATTATAGAGAGCACTTATATTGAAACCCGGCTTTTAGCGTGTCTATGTCTAAAGCCGGGTTTCTGTTGCTTAATAGGTGAACTTGCAGGTTTCTCTTGACGATAAAGCCGGGAGTGTTAAACTCTAGTAGTTAGTCATTAATTGGAGAGATGTTGTGTGTATGGGAAAGTTTCAAGCCGTATTTTTAATAGGTCTGATAGGTATTATTTTTCTTTCTAGTTGTCAACAAGCTGACCCGGCTGTTTTTGCTGCGGAGGATACTTCGACCTCTTTGCCTACTCCTACTGTAACCCCTATGCCTACGTGGACGCCAACGCCTTCCGCGACGCCTACCCCGGCACCTACTTCCACCCCGACTCCCACATTTACCCCGACGCCTTTTGTGTGTTCCAATTTGCAAGGGCAGACCCTTAAACATAAATTTGACAGTGAGGCTATGGGGGAAGAGATTGCGTACCTGGTGCATCTACCGCCTTGCTACGATTCCTACCCAGATAGTGCTTTCCCTGTTTTATATCTTTTCCACGGCTGGCCTATGAATGAGACCCATTGGGACCAGCTCGGTATTGATGAACTGGCCGATGATTGGATCAGTCGCTGGATTATTGGCCCTTTTATTATTGTATTACCGGGGGTTAGGTCTGATGGTCGATATGTTAACTCTAGTGGTGGCCCCGGTTCATTTGAGGGAATGGTGGTGGATGATTTGATACCTCTTATTGATTCCACCTACCGTACATTGCGTGATCCCGCTGGACGTGCTGTGGGCGGGATTTCTCGAGGTGGCGTTTGGTCCTTAGAAATTGGACTGCGACATCCAGACCTTTTTGGCATTGTTGGCGGGCATAGTCCTTCACTATCTCTGAATTATCCTTTGCCTCAATATGACCCATTCTTGCTGGTAGAGGATGAGCGCGCTGGACAACGTTTCTATTTGGATGCTGGTGATGGTGATTGGGCGCGGGCCGGTGCAATTCGCTTGCGTGATCTCTTTATTGAAAAGGGCGTTGATGTAACTTACGAGCTTCATGAAGGCGCGCATGTTGACGAACTCTGGCAAAATGGGTTGGTGGACTATATACAATTCTATACTGCGGAGTGGCCGAAAACCTTTGAGTCATTGCCAAAATGGGAAGCCGCACCGGTAATGACCCCCACAGTAGCGCCATCACTTCCTTAGAAGTCATAGCATAGAAAACCCGGTCTATATGACTTTGACTACGTATAAACCGGGTTTCTATTCCAGGTAATGCCATTTTAAAGTGGTTTATCTATAAGCTATTTCTGCCCCCAGAGCCGTTGGAGTGCTGCCACATCATAACTGGGAATCTTATCCCGTTGTGCGACCAAGGTGTTTAGGGCATCAAATGTCTGTTGGATGTGGTGCTGTGTCCCTTCTGCATCTATTGAAATCAGTGTCTGCCAGATTAGGGATAGCAGCGTCACCATTGAATCAAACGAAGGGTACCCAGAGTGCGTCCGCGCCGGAGCTAATAGATTGATGTCCGCTTCCCTGGCCGGGAGTAGGGTGGGGCTATTTGTAATAGAGATGGTCTTGACTTCGCGCTCATTAGCTGCGGAGAGGATATAGCCGGTTTCTACATCGGTATCAATGCCCAAAGACAACGCCAGTAAGAGATCGCCTTTTTTTAAGTCCCTTAACAACAATGCGGCCTGTGCTGTATCCGAGCGCACAGTGTAAACCTCAACTCCTGAAATACTGAGGTAAGTACTCCACATCGAAGCCAATCCAAAGCCATCGTTCTTGCTGGCTATGAAGACTCGTTTAGCATCATGGATCTGTTGGGCAACCAAGGCGATCTGATCGGCATCGGCTTTCAAATCCAATACCCGGTCACTCACTTCATCGGCCAGCATCGCCACATGTCCCGATAGACCATCCGCTTCAGGATTCCCTTTCTGGTAACGTAAGGCTAACTCTTGATTGATATAGTGCTTAATTTCCCGTGACAATTCCCGGTATCCAGAATAGCCTAATTCCTGGGAAAAGCGTACCACAGTAGCGGGGTCTACTCCCACTCTGCGTGCCAATTCTGTTGCGGTGAGGAATCCCACATCCAGAGTATTTTCTAAAATAAACTCTGCCAGTGTCCGAAACCGTGGTGATAGATCATCGTATCTTTCTTGTATTCGCTTGCGAAACATCGCTAAGCCTCCTTTGCTATTATTAATTGGTGCTCTACATTCCAAAACTATGGATACATTATCTGATTTTTATGGTAACAGCCTGGAAGGGCTTTGTCAATAGAATTTTTTAAATGGTAATTGTTTCGTAACCTTTTTGTCGGTTTTGAGGGTATAGAAATAAAGTATTTTATCAGTACGCCTTCAAGGTATGGTTGACGAGTAGTTTGACTGCATATGTAGACTGCTTTTAACCCGTCATATAAAACTTGAAAGAGTACTATTATATGGTTGCCTTTTAAGCTATCCGTTGTATCATACTCGATTATGAACGATAAACAGATATTAATCGCTCCATCAATCCTATCAGCAGATTTCGCTTATTTGGGTGCTGCTATCCAAGAAGCTGAGGCTGGTGGTGCGGATATGATCCATGTGGATGTGATGGATGGTCACTTTGTGCCCAACCTCACCATTGGCCCGGTCGTTGTATCCGCAGTACGGCAGGTGACTGAGTTGCCCTTGGATGTTCATTTGATGATGGCACAGCCGGAGTTATATCTGGATAATTTCGCTGCGGCGGGGGCAGCTCGACTAACCGTACATCCAGAAGCCTGTGTGCATCTACACCGCATTCTGGCGCAAATCCGGGAGTTAGGATTGGAAACTGGTGTGGCGCTTAACCCTTCGACCTCTGAAGAGGTGTTGCGCTATGTTTTGCCTCTGGTAGACTGGGTATTGGTGATGACTGTGAATCCTGGCTTTGGGGGACAATCATTTATTATGGAAATCCTACCGAAGATAAAGGCTGTCCGTCAGATGCTTGATGCTGCCGGGCGTACTGCTGCGCATGTTGCTGTAGATGGTGGTATTAATCTACAAACAGCGCCCCTGGTTGTTGCTCAAGGCGCTGATGTTTTGGTGGCCGGTTCAGCAGTCTTTAAATCACCGGCTGGGGTCGCGACTGCAATTAGCGTGTTAAAATGCGCTGCAGATGAGATGGGGTAGAAAAAGTAACTGGCCCCGTTGGTGACAACGGAGCCAGTTTTTGGAAGAAAAATGGAAAGATTACCCTTGTTCTTTGGACAATGTTCGCAAGCAGCGAGTACAAATGTTGATACGGCGCATTTGGCCGTCAATCATTACGCGCTTGCGCTGGATATTTGGGCGGAACATCCGGTTTGTGGCCACTTTCGAGTGGCTGACATTATGTCCAAACATTGGACTTTTACCACAAATTTCACATTTAGCCATGACTTCACCTCGTTTCTTACAATAACTTGGATATGATACCATAAAGGAATAAAGATGCAACTAATGAGGAGTTGTTTTTATGGACGATAAAGTACAACCAAAAGGAAAAATAGAAGTAGCACCGGCTGCAATTGCCTCCATTGTCAACGAGGCTGTCCTGACATGTTATGGCGTCGTGGGGACTGTCCCGCGCAACTTTGCAACAGGTTTGGTAGATATGCTCTATGCCGACCGTAAGCGAGGGGTAGAGGTTCAGGTTAATAATGGCGAGATCATTATTGATGTGTTTGCTGTACTTCAATATGGAACTCGTGTATCAACGGTGGCTGAGAGTATAAAACATGTTGTAAAATATCAGGTCGAAAAGTCTCTCGAGATGCCCGTTGCTGCGGTTAACGTGCATATTCAGGCTTTACGTGTTAGTGATACTGATTAGGAGGCTTTTACGGTGGGAAGTAATGATGATAAGATTTATGCTTTAGAGGGGAGTGTTTTTAAGGATATGATTTGGGCCGCACTCTCTTGGCTGCGTCATCATCAGGAGCAAATCAATGCTTTAAATGTGTTTCCTGTGCCTGATGGGGATACCGGTACCAATATGACATTGACGATGACTTCTGCTTGGAACGAAATCGCGGATCTGAATGAGGAGAATATTGGTAAAGTTGTAGGTAAAGTTGCCCACGGTGCGTTGATGGGTGCACGTGGCAACTCCGGGGTTATTCTATCACAGATTTGGCGTGGCTTTGCCCGGATGTTGGATAGCAAAGGTAGTATGCATGCGGCGGATTTGGCCGATGCGATGCGGGGTGCTTCGGAGACAGCTTATAAAGGTGTTGTCAAGCCTGTAGAAGGTACGATTCTCACGGTAGTGCGTGAGGTTTCTGAAGAGGCTACTCTGGCTGCCCAGGAGACTGGGGACCTATATGTTATGCTAGAACGTATGGTAGAACGCGCCAAAGCGGCTGAGGCTCGTACTCCTAGCTTATTGCCGGTATTACGCCAGGCCGGTGTAGTGGATTCTGGTGGGCAGGGCTTTCTGATCATCCTTGAGGGGATGTTACGGCATTTACAGGGCTTGCCTGCGGTTGATGAGGAAATCATTATAACTCCGGAGGCCCTTGCCGCTTTCGATCCCCACCATGACCATGAGGGTGAAATTGATTTCGATGAAGATTACCCTTATGATGTGCAATTCCTGATTATTGGCACCGATATGGATGTCCCAGAAATTCGCCGTGGCATTGAGTCGCTGGGGGATTGTCCTCTGGTAGTTGGTGACCCCAATATTATCAAAGTCCATGTCCATGTGCCTGATCCTGGTGTACCCATCAGCTATGGTGTAAAATGGGGTTCTGTTCAAGATGTCGTGGTGGAAGATATGCGCGCTCAGTTCCAGGACTTCCTGGCCGGGCGGCAATTGGGAATGAAGGCTCAACCGGAAATTAATATGCCACCCTTGGTCATGAATGAGGAGGGGCGATTACGTGTTGGTGTTGTCACGGTAGTGGCCGGTAAAGGGATGGAGATGGTTTTCCGGAGTCTGGGTGCAATGATGGTCGTTCCAGGTGGACAGACAATGAATCCCAGTACTGCCCAAATTCTGGAGGCTGTAAAGGGTGTCAATGCTGATATGGTCATCATTCTGCCTAACAATAAGAATATTTTGATGGCGGCTCAACAGGCCGCTGAGGTAAGCGGCCAGCACGTCGCCGTTGTACCTACCCGGAGTATTCCACAGGGTGTGGCGGCACTGTTATCTATGGATCCAGATTCTTCATTAGAGGAGAATGTAGCCGCTATGTCCCAGGCCGCATTTGAGGTGATTACGGCTGAGGTCACGTGGGCCACGCGGGATGTGGCTCTTAATGGGGTGGCTGTACGTGAAGGGGACGCGATTGGTTTGTTAGAGGGGGAATTGGTAGTGGGTTCCCAATCTTTTGAGGAAGCCGCGCATTGGTTACTGGCAGAGGCCGACCTTACGGATCGGGAATTAGTTACCCTTTATTATGGTGAAGGTGTTTCTCAGGAGCAGGCGGATGCCTTGGCCGATGCGTTGTCAAGTAACTACGAAGATCTGGAGTTTGAGGTTGTTGAGGGATTACAACCCCACTATCCATATATTATTTCTATTGAGTAATTATTTGTGATTAAAACTATGATATTAATGGAGATTGAAACGTGAATCAAATTCAGTTAATTACTGACGGAACAGCATACTTACCGCCTTCACGTTTGCGCGAGCTGGGTATTATTTCGTTGCCTATTATTGCTGAATCTGGTGGGCGACAATTTATGTACGACCAACAGACACACGAGCATTTGGATTTATTAGAGCATATGCGTACGCTGCGTGAACCTGTGGAGATTGTAGGGCCTTCCCCGGATGATTTCCGGGCTGTTTTTCACCGTACCCTTTACCGGACTAATAAGATGTTGGTTATTCTATCCTCAAGTCATTTAAGCCCGGTAATGCGCAATGCCCGTATTGCAGCCAACGATTTTATGGGACGTTGTGATATTACCATTGTAGATTCACAGACGATTTCGGTGGGATTGGGATTGCTGGTGGAGAAGGCCGGGGAACTATTACAAGAGGGCAGATTGCCCTTGTCTGAGATAGTGCGCCATATACGCGGCATGATTCCCCGGATTTATGTCGTGATGATTTCTCATACCCTGGATTATATTTACCATAGCGGCAAACTCAGTGCTATGCAGGCTATTCTCGGCGCGATGCTTAAAATCCATCCTTTCTTAATGATTGAAGATGGGGATACTATTCCCCAGGAAAAGAGTCGTAAGCCTGAGAAAGCCCTGGATAAACTGTTAGAGTTTGCGTCAGAGTTCTCCCGTATCCAGCAATTAGTTATCTTCCAGAGTGAAGCGGAAACAACACAAGAATCCATTACCTTGCGTAATCGTCTGGATCAGATTATGCCTAACCGGAAATTTCCAACTATTGTCTATGACCCTATCCTGGCCTCGCATATCGGACCAGAAGGTCTTGGTATGGTTATCTATGAGGGTTATTGGCGTTAAGGAATGAATGGACGTGTCAGGATTATTACAGACAGTGTTGCAGATATTCCTAGGGAGTTGGTTGCGCAGTTCGGAATTAAGGTTGTTCCTATCTATGTCTTAGTTGGGGGGAAAAGTTATTGTGATAATGGTTCCCTGGATCGCGGCTGGTTCTATACACAACTGACCCAGTCCCATGTCCTCCCTAGTACTGCTGCCCCTCCGCCGGAAGAGTTTTTAGCCGCTTACCAGGAATTGGTTACTGAGGGGGCTGAGGAGATTATTGGCCTTTTTCTATCGGGAAATCTAAGTAGTATTGATGATAATGCACTTTTAGCAGCCCGACAGTTAGAGGGCGCGCGGGTTCATATCATAGAATCCGGTCAGGTCTCTATGGGGATCGGATGGCAAGTCATTGCTGCGGCTGAAGCTGCGGCCCAGGGACAAACTGTAGCAGAGATTAAGAAACTGATTTACAGTATCCGCAGCCGCACGCTGGTTTTCGGTGTATTGGATTCACTGGAGTATCTGCGTCGTGGGGGGCGTGTGAATTGGGCCACGGCTTGGCTAGGGGACTTGTTACATATCAAGCCTCTGATAGCCTTTGAGAGTGGCGAAGCCCGGTTGATTGGTCGGGTACGCACCCATCGGCGGGCGTTGCAAGGACTAGCCAAACGTATGAGTGAAAAATCGTCTTTTGAGCGCATTGCGTTTTTACATAGTTGCGTTGATACTACTGTTGTCGATCAGTTTCGAGACTTATTACGAGACTATTTACCGCCAGGCCCAAAGCCGGTTGTGCAAGTTACCCCGGTTTTTGCGACTCACACCGGCCCCGGCGGGGTGGGGGTAGCGGTTGTTTTTTCTGAAGATGTGCTTGATTTTTAGATGTAAGACTTGGAGTGTTTTTTTCTTGGAGCTTGTATGATAAAACCATTGGAAACGTTAATAAAAATCCTCAACCTTGAGGAAAATGACTATGAATATCAGGATAAAGCCGTAGCTGGCGGGTTGGGCCGCTATGCGGATACCTGGCAGAAACAGGCCGGGTCTATGTATGGTGAGCAACATAGTGCTTGGATTATAGATATTGCCGAGCGGCTACGGGCTTATAGCAGTCTGGAACCAGAAGCCCGGCAGACCTTTATGGAGACATTACGGCAAACCTTGGCTATGGCCCCCCCGGTGGAGGAAGATACTGCGTTATCTTTACCTGAACCGCTGCCGCCACAAAAAACACGGCGGCGACCGGCGACTTCTCCCCAGGGTCTGGTTGCGCCAGTGACTGTGGCTTCCGGCGTAGGCCAGAAACGTGCACAGCTACTTAATAAATTGGGGGTCTACACAATCCGGGATTTGCTCTATTTCTACCCGCGCCGTTATGAGGACTACTCAAAACTTAAGACTATTGACCAACTTGAATACGATGAGACGGTAAGTATTATTGGTACCGTGTGGGATGCTGGTGGGCGTAAGACTCATGGTGGGCGACATGTCTTCCGGGTGATTCTCTCTGACCATACCGGTACGCTAGAGCTTACCTGGTTTAACCAGCCTTATCTTGAGGGGCGTATCAAGCCCGGTATGCAGATTGTAGTGAGTGGTAAAGTGGGACAGTACTTGGGCCGCTTGACGATGAATGCCCCATCCTGGGAACCGGTAAGCCGTAAAGACCTTAACAACGCCCGGATTTTGCCCATATACCCACTTACAGAAGGGCTGACTCAACGTTGGATACGGTTGATTATTGAGCGCACTCTGTCTTCCTGGGCCTCCCGAGTCCCGGACCCTTTAACCGATGCCATCAGGTCAGCCTACAACTTAATCCCGTTATCCAGGGCATTGATGGGAGTCCATTTCCCTGATAGTGAGTCCCATCTAAAAGCTGCCCGTTACCGGTTGGCGTTTGATGAGTCGCTATATCTACAACTAGGGCTTTTACAACAGAAACGAAATTGGAAGTCTCAACCAGGGCGCGTCGTAGAGGTCGCTAGGGAACAGCTACAGGCTTTTATCGGTAGTTTGCCGTATAGCCTTACCCGTGCCCAAGAACGCGCGTTAGGCGAGCTATTAGGGGATATGGCCTCTGGTCAGCCGATGAACCGCTTGTTGCAAGGTGATGTGGGTTCTGGTAAGACGGCTGTCGCGGCTTTGTTGATGGCCGTTACGGTGGCTACGGGTGCTCAGGCTGCGATAATGGCCCCCACTGAGATTTTGGCGGAACAGCATTATAAGAGTTTAACCTTACTCTTTGAAAAGTTCCCGGAACCTCCGTCTCTGGCTTTGCTAACCGGTCGTACTTCTGGGACTGAGCGTGAGGAGGTCTATGCCGGTCTAGCCGCTGGCTCAATTCAGGGGGTTGTCGGTACTCACGCTTTGATCCAGGAGACTGTAAGCTTCCATGATTTGGCGTTGGCCGTCATTGACGAGCAACATCGTTTTGGTGTGGAACAGCGCGCACAACTGCGCCAGAAGGGTTACAATCCTCACTTGTTAGTGATGACGGCGACACCGATTCCGCGATCTTTGGAGTTGACGGTCTGGGGACATCTGGATGTCTCTGTCCTGGATGAGATGCCCCCAGGGCGGCAAGCTATTGCCACTCGGCTGCTCAAATCTAATGAGCGTGAACGGGCCTATACATTTATACGGCGGCAGATAGAGACCGGCCACCAGGCATTTATTATCTATCCCTTAGTAGCGGCATCTGAAAAGATTGAGGCCCGTGCGGCTGTGGATGAGGCGGAGCGATTGCAGAAGGAAGTTTTCCCCAATTTGCGCTTGGGACTGCTTCACGGACGTATGAAGCCGGATGAGAAAGAGCGTGTGATGGCGTCGTTTGCTGAGGGGGAGTTAGATATTTTGGTCGCCACCTCGGTTGTGGAAGTTGGGATCGATGTGCCTAACGCCACGGTTATGTTGATTGATGGTGCGGAGCGTTTTGGTCTGGCCCAGCTTCACCAGTTCCGGGGACGTGTCGGGCGTGGTGAGCATCAGTCCTATTGTCTCCTGCTGGCTGAGGCTAAGTCAGAGGATGCCTTGGAGCGTTTGAAGGCTATCGAAGGTACTAATGATGGTTTTGTACTTGCCCAGAAGGACCTGGAAATGCGCGGCCCTGGCGAGTTCTTGGGGACACGGCAGAGTGGTTTGCCAGACTTGCCAATGTCTATTTATGCTGATACGCGTTTATTACATACGGTTCGTGAGGTAGCTGCTCAGATTTTGGAAGTTGACCCGGAATTGGCACAACCTGAGTATAGCCTGTTAGCCGAGTCCGTAAAGCTGTTCTGGGACAAAGGAGAGACCAGTTGACCGAGCGCATCGTTATCTATCCGGGTACTTTTGATCCTATTCATTATGGACATATTGATATTGCCTTGCGCGCAGCTTCGCTCTTCGACCGTTTGATCTTAGGCGTCTATGACCGGCCAAATAAGCATCTGCTCTTTTCTAAAGAAGACCGGGTTGCTTTGGCCCGTGATGCTTTAAAAGATGTTCCCAATATCGAGGTGGCAACTTATAGTGGCCTAACGGTTGATTTTGCTCGCACTTGTGACGCGCAAGCCATCGTGCGTGGTTTGCGGGTTATTTCTGATTTTGAACTGGAATATCAGATGGCCTTGACTAACCAGAAGCTGGCCCCTGATGTCGAGATGCTGTGTCTGATGACACGGGGTGAGTATGCTTTTATCAGTTCTAGTATTGTTAAGGAAATCTGCAACTTAGGGGGCGATATTAGCGATATGGTTCCTGCGGTGGTGCAAGAAGCATTAGAACTCAAACGTGATGAAGGACTGCACCACGGAGGTCGAATAATCTCTTTGCGAGACTAATAGAGCGTGGGTATGGCGTAGGAGGCGGATAATGGATATTGAGTTTCTGGTTCAGCGGCTTGAGGAATATATTTTCGAAGAGTGTCCAAAGGTTTTCGGCTTACGTATGGTCAATGAAGAGGCTGTGCGTAACCAACTGGCACAATTACGTGAGATGATCCCGGTTGAGATTCAGCGCGCGCGTGAAGTTATTGAGAAGCAGGACGCGATTCTAATTGCTGCGCGGCATGATGCTGAGCGGATTGTGGCTAAATCGCGTGAGGATATGGCTAAGAAAGCTGATGACCATCAGATTACACAGGATGCCCGGCATAAGGCGGGTCTTATCTTGCAGCGGGCCGAAAAAGAAGCCGGAGTACTGCGCAGCGATGCGGATGAGTATGTGTTTGATTCCTTGAGCCAGTTACAGGAAGAACTCACCCGTATTTTGCAAGTTGTCGAGAATGGCCTACGAAAGTTAGAAGCTGAGAAAGAAACCCAAATACGTAGCCAGGAATAAATCGTAACGGCGGGCGTTTGACAGAAGCGCCTAATTTTGTATAATTGCGCCTACGCATAAATTGCGTTTATGTATCAATGTGTTTACGCAGACGCTCTATAATGAGTTGTGTGTAAATAAATTTTTTAAAGATAAGGGGATTAAAATGGGAGCAGTACCGAAGAGAAGAATTTCTAGCAGCCGTCGTGGTCATCGCCGGGCGCGTAACTTTCCTGCGCCTACGCTACCCACTCTCGTGCGTTGTCCTGAGTGTGGTGAGCCGGTGCAACCCTATCACGTTTGCCCTAATTGTGGCACTTACCGTCGCCGTCAGGTGTTGGAGGTCAAAGATTAGGTGTAGGGTTGTCTTGAGACAACAATTGAAGGCTTGCTGAGTATGAAAACGGCCCTGATTTTCCCGGGACAAGGTTCCCAATACGTGGGAATGGGGCAAGCTTGTTACCGGGCTTCATCCGATGCCCGGAGGCTATTTGAACAAGCTGATAGCCTGCTGGGGTATTCCCTAAGCAGGCTTTGTTTTGTTGGGCCATCCGGGCAATTGAATGAGACCGCTTACACTCAGCCGGCTCTGTTTGTCACTTCAATGGCGCTGTGGGTCGCGCTACGTGAGTATATCGCAGGGGATATCATCTTTGCTGCCGGACATAGTGTGGGGGAGTTTGTGGCTTTATGTATGGCCGGGGTTATGAGCTTTCCAGATGGTCTGCAAATTGTCGCTACCCGTGGTCAATTAATGCAGAATGCCGGTAAGAAGTCTCCCGGCGGGATGGCTGTATTGTTAGGAGCAACCCTGGAAGCTGCTGAGTCTTTATGCAAGGATGTATCAGGTATTGTGAACGCACATTTGGTCGTTGCTAATGATAATTGCCCTGGACAGGTTGTTATTTCTGGGGCATTAGGTGCTTTGGAGTTAGCTATGGAGCGCGCCGGTGATTATGGTATTCGCCGGGTACGCCGTCTGGATGTCAGCGTAGCTCCTCATAGCCTGTTAATGGCGCCTGTTCAGGAACCTTTGGCCCAGGCCTTGGCTACTGTGCCATTGCGGGAACCACAAATACCTCTTGTCTTTAATGCCACGGCCCGCCCGGCTAGTGACCTCAATGAGGTCCGGCAGTTATTACTAAAACAGTTGACTTCTCCTGTACGCTGGCGTGAAGGCTTGTTGTGGATGGTTCAACAAGGGGTAGAGCGTTTTGTGGAAATTGGTCCTGGAGCTGTTCTTTCGGGGATGGTGCGACGTGCTGTGTCACCGGTGCAGAGTGTGGCGGCTGATGATATGGTAAGTGGATTAGGATGGTAAATCGATGGCAATACTAAGTGGAAAAGTGGCATTGGTTACCGGTAGTTCCCGTGGTATTGGGCGCGCTATTGCTTTGGAATTAGCCCACCAGGGGGCGGATATTGCCATTAACTATGTACATAATGCTATTGCTGCAACGGAAGTAGTCCGCGAGATTGAGACATTGGGACAGCGAGCCATAAGTTTGGAAGCTGATGTGGGGGACTTTTCCCAGGCTAAGACTATGGTGGATTGCGCTATTAAGGAATTGGGCCATCTGGATATCCTGGTCAATAATGCCGGTATAACCCGTGATATGCTCTTAATGCGAATGCGCGAAGATGACTGGGAGGCTGTTCTGCGGGTTAATCTCAAGGGTGTCTTTAACACCTGCCAGGCTGCAATGCGGCCTTTCTTGCGTCAGCGTTCAGGCCGTATTATCAATATTTCATCTGTATCGGGACTTATGGGGCAGGTTGGGCAGACAAATTACGCAGCGTCTAAAGCGGGGATGATAGGTTTCTCTAAAAGTCTGGCCCGTGAGTTAGGCCCACGTGGGATCACGGTTAATGTGGTTGCCCCGGGCTTTATTCCCACAGACCTGAATGCTGATTTAGATGCCGAAATGCAGGCTCACCTTAAGAGCTTGATCCCATTAGCGCGTTTTGGTGCGGTTGAGGATATCGCTTACGCGGTGGCGTTTTTGGCTTCTGCGCAAGCGCACTATATCACCGGGGTAGTTTTACCCGTTGATGGTGGTTTAAGTATGTAGGGGGAAATAATGGAGATGGAAGAACAAAATCAGGCTGCAATTGCAGGTATGGTAACGGTAGAACCGCAGGTTTTACAGACTATCGCGCGGTTAACCACGGTGAGTGTCCCCGGTGTCACCCAGATTTCACCACGGGAGGCGGTTGATGTCCAGGTCAAGGATGAACGGGTTTATGTTGACCTGCATATTATAGCGGAACCGGGTATCAGTCTTTTGCAATTGGGACGTAAGGTACAGTATGAGGTTTCCCGTTCTATTCATAAGATGATTGGGATGGATGTGGAAACGGTCAATGTTTATATCGAAGATGTAGCTTTTCTAAATGCCGAACAACAGTCAGAAACAGTCTAAACAGCAAGCCGCTCACGAGCTATCTTCGTTGGCTTCCCAACGTCGGTTGGCACGGGAGATGGCGTTGCAAGCACTTTATGAGATAGACCTGGTTAATCATCCTGTCCGTAGGGTTCTGGAACAACGTTTTGAATCCGTTCCTGATTTACCTTTGGCGATCAGGCAGTATTGCACCTTGCTTGTATTGGGGGTGATGCGCTGCCGGGATTCCCTGGATGGGTATATTCAACGCTATGCAGCCGAGTGGCCCCTGGACCAGGTGGCCCTGGTGGACCGGAACTTGTTGCGTATGGCGTTATATGAGTTTACAGTGGGGGGGATCCCAACTAAGGTCGCGATTAATGAATCGGTGGAATTAGCGAAGAGTTTTGGTACTGATAGCTCACCCCGTTTTATAAATGGTGTATTGGGGTCACTGGCTCCGCTGCGTGAGACGATATGCTCTGCCCTAGAGAGTGAGAAATCTGATGAGTAGATTCTGATAAACGCAGCGTTTTTATAGGCATTATGTGTAGATATTAGCGCGGCGACACCTTGAAGTGAGGATTGACGCCGCTTTTTTTCGGAAGCTCACTTGTTAAAGCCCTCTCGTTGTAGTATTCTACTCACCATAAAGGATTTTTAGCTATAATAAAACTTTTTTGGTGAAAGGAGTTAAACAGATGGAGAAGATTAAGGTGCTGATTATGGGGGCTGCCGGGCGCGACTTCCATAATTTCAATACTTATTTCCGTAACAATGAGCGATATGAGGTCGTAGCTTTTACGGCTACCCAAATCCCCAATATTGAAGGACGCATGTATCCCCCAGAACTTTCTGGTGATTTATATCCTGCCGGGATTCCGATTTTCCCAGAAGCTGATTTGCCCCGCTTAATCAAGGAGCATGGAATTTCCCAGGTTATTTTCGCTTATTCCGATGTAGGACACGAGTATGTTATGCACAAGGCTTCCTTGGTAAATGCTCTAGGGGCTGATTTCCGTTTGATGGGCACCCAAGCCACTATGATTAAGAGCACGAAGCCCGTTGTTGCCATCTGTGCCGTGCGTACCGGTTCTGGTAAGTCCCAGACCACACGCCATGTCTGCGATATGTTGCAGGCTATGGGCAAGAAGGTTGTGGCAGTCCGTCACCCTATGCCCTATGGTGACCTGGCTAAGCAAGCTGTCCAACGTTTCGCGACTTACACCGATTTGGATAAGCATGAGTGCACCATTGAAGAACGTGAGGAATACGAGCCCCATATCGACCGTGGCGTTGTTGTCTATGCCGGTGTGGATTACGAAGCAATTCTGCGTGAGGCTGAAAAAGAGGCCGACGTTGTAGTTTGGGATGGTGGTAATAATGACCTCCCCTTCTACCAACCTGATTTGTGGATCACCGTTGCCGACCCCCACCGTCCGGGGCATGAGATGTCTTACTACCCCGGTGAGGCCAATGTCCGTGCCGCAGATGTTATCGTGATTAATAAAGTTGATACCGCGGCTTATGAGAACGTCCGCATTGTGCGTGATAATATTACTAAGTTGAATCCTGATGCTATTGTTGTTGAAGCTGCTTCCCCTATCTTCGTTGATGACCCCTTGGCTATTCGTGGTAAGCGTGTCTTAGTCGTTGAGGATGGACCCACTCTGACCCACGGTGAGATGGCTTATGGGGCCGGCTATGTGGCCGCCACCCGTTTCGGTGCGTCTGAAATTATTGATCCCCGCCCCTATGCAGTGGCATCAATTACGGCAACCTATGAGAAGTATCCGACTACCGGTGCTATTCTTCCCGCGATGGGATATGGTCAAGATCAGATTCGGGACCTCGAGACCACCATCAATAGTACTCCGTGTGATATCGTTGTCATTGGGACGCCCATTGACTTGAGCCGCGTGCTGAAGATCGAGCATCCTTCACAACGTGTGCGCTATGAGTTGCAAGTTATCGGCACTCCAACTATCGAGCAGGTACTTAAGGAACGTATACAGTAAATAAAAATAAGCCTTGCCGGCTTTTGAAAGATAGGTGCAACGCAGATTCTTAAATGCGTTGCACCTAT
>JAFGKB010000176.1 GCA_016928755.1 Anaerolineae bacterium
TCTCCCTCTGCCATAGGCGGTGCGGTGATGACGATAAAGAGCTTATCCTGGTGTGCTCCAAAATAATCGAGGATATGGTTATAGACCGCCTTTGCATTCGCTACGGTGAACTGGTCATTTGGCTCTGCCAACGGTAGGTCGGTAGGATTACCGTACAAATCGGAGTTAGGGTAGCAGGATTTGAACATAATAATTTCGTTCTCTGCTGCCGGGTTAGGGTCGGCCATCCGTGTCCAGTTACCAAAACACCAGTCACTATACTCACCCATACCACATATATTTTGAGCATATTCGGTATACACGTGGCTCATCACCGTATCGGTGAACCATTCCGGCCAGTTGGGAATGTCGGTGTTAGTCCCAATACCGCCCGGTCCCCATCCATAGTTAGTAGCACTGACAAAATAGTTATTATCCATCAGTGCTTGACCCAGTCCCCCCGCCTGGTCATGTTCTTCAGTGTCGGCCAGCCAATTTCCACCGCAGGAGTGATGGATAAAGACCAGCTTGACCGGTTCATTGGGATGGGTGGCGTTATCAGGTGTTGTGGGGCTGGCGGCGTGTGCGGTGAGAAGAGTTAGCCCAATTATCAATCCAGACAGCATACACACAGTTAACAATAAACGTCTCATTTTTTTCCTCCCCTTGCCTGTTCCCGCGCTTCTAGTAAATAACGTAAGTTGCTATCTGTTTACATTGTATCATATAAAACTTACTGTAGTCAAGTATTTTTGTGATCGGAGAATTTAGTATAAGGAGATTACCAATCCTCTGTTAACTTGACCGGATACTTCATTCCTCTTCTCCGGCACATTTAAAAGATTTTTAAGCAATATAATTTGATAAAGCGTGTTATGATTGTATTTTCCCCCATTTATGATAATCTCATAGTAGGCAGATCAGTTCATACTTGATTATATTTCATCCCAAAGGATAAGTCATGAAATATTTATTGGACTTATGGCAAATATCAACCACACCATGTGCTTTATCTGAAGACGAGGCACGTCAGGAATGTATGACCCGTGTAATATTAGTAATTATGGGGGCTACCACATTTATCTTTACGCCTTTCTTATTTGTAGGTTGGTCGGTGGATATCCTGACACTTGATATGCCTTTAACAACCACTGTGCTTAGCTTTTTTTGTGCCGTAGGTTGGTGGCTGGCTCAACGTGGATATTGGCGCTTGAGTCGTTACATCCCCCCGGTCATAGTTTGGGGAATAGCCTTGATTGATACCTATAAGTATGGTTTATGGATTACCAACATAATAGAATATTCCATAGCTATTGTGTTGACGGTGCTGTTATTGAACAGCCGTATGCAATGGGGAGCGTTATGGCTTGGCCTTGGGGGAACATTAGTTCTTAACGCTATCTATACTTATTCTCAGGATGGCGCAATAAATATGGCAGATTGTGGTTATTGGTTAGCCGCAATCGGGGGATATTTTATTATTCTTATCTTGTTGTTGCGTTTCTTCACCGATCAATTCCGCTATGCCCTGGAGCAATCGCGTGCCAATTCTGAAAAGCTGATGCAAGAAATCTACAACCGGAAACAGGTAGAGAAGGAATTACGCGAGAGTGAAGAAAAATTCCGCACAATTGCGGAGCAGATTGGTGATGTCATTTTCCTCACAGATACACAAGGGGTTATTACCTATGTGTCACCGGCGGTTAAAGATACATTTGGGCTTGCCCCTAACGAGATGCAGGGCCATACGTTTATCGAATTTCTCATAGAAACAGATATTTCCAAAGCTATGACCGCTTTTGAGTCGGCTGTCTCAGGGGAAAAAATGGCAGATAGTCTTGAGCTAACCATGAAACACAAGGATGGCCCGGTATTTCTGGGAGAATTGAAAGCAACAATTTACCAGAAACGTGGGGTAATTGCAGGCACCCTTGGTTCGATACGCGATATCACGAAGCGGAAGCGGATGGAGGAAGCGTTGCGGGAAAGCGAGGCACGTTTCCGCAGTGTTTTTGAACAAGCTGCGGTGGGTATTGCTATCGCGCTTCCTAATGGGCAGATTACCGATGTTAATGACAAATTATGCGATATTCTCGGCTACACCAGAGCAGAACTAAAGACGTTGACTATCCGAGATATTACGTTACCTGATGATTTTGAAACAGAAAGCCGTTATGCACAAGATGTACTGAACGGAAATAGAGACGAATTTAACGTGGAGAAACGCTACTTACACAAAGAGGGCCACACTATCTGGGCCAATATGTCCTCAAATGTAGTCCGGCATGAAGATGGGAATATCAAATTTGTCATTGGTGTGGTGGTTGATATCACCGAACGTATGCGGGCGGAAGATGCCCTGCGGGCAAGTGAGCGTAGATTGGACCAGATGTTGCAGACATTAGTGGAGGGGATGGTTAAAGTAGATTTAGCAGGTGAGATTACTTATGCGAATCGCGCAGCCGAACGCATCCTTGAGACTCATAAATTTCATATTTTGCAACGCTATTATAACGAATCAAAGTGGCAACAGGTTGACGCAGATGGCAATCCTTTCCCCCTAGACCAATTGCCCTTAGCCTTGGCATTGGGACAGAAACGAGAAGTCAAAGGATTGGAACACGGTATTCAAGCGCCGGATGGTAGGATCAAATGGCTCTCCGTTAACGCAGCACCGCTATTGGATGAGCAGGGTCAATTATACGGTGCTATTGCCAGCTTTCGTGATATCACCGAACGTAAGCAGACAGAAGAGACCCTAATTAGATATCGAGAGCATCTGAAAGAGTTAGTCCAAATGCGCACTGCCGAATTACAAGCGCAATATAACCAGTTGCACGCCATCTTGCGCAGCGTTGGTGATGCAATTTTTATGACCGATTTCGACCGACGTATTCTGTATGTTAACTCAGCATTCACTACATTAACAGGTTACACACCGGCAGAGGTGTTGGGCCAAGACATCTGTGCGTTGGATATTATAGCGGATTGTGTATCACACTTGACTTCTATTATCCCCACCTTGCACGGAAAGAAGCTCTGCCAGGGTGATGTAGTTATACAACGGAGAGATGGTCGAAGTTATGATGCGGCATTGACCATCGCCCCAGTCTATGACGATACAGAACAGACCACCGGCTACGTTTTCACGCATCGGGATATTAGTCAGTCCAAAGACTTGGAACGCGCGCGTAACCAGTTTATCACTAATATTTCTCATCAATTTCATACGCCCCTTACCTTGCTTAAGATCAACATCTATTTGCTACTAGGTGCAGAACTATCAGAAAAACAACGACAGCGATTACAGTCCATGGAAACCTCTGTGGATTGGCTTATAAAAATTATTAAGGATACCCTGGAAATTTCGGCGTTGGATAGTGGAAAGTGTATTGAAACCTGGTCTCAAGTTTCTCTGGTAAGTATTATTGGCGAGGTTCTTGACCGTTATCATAAGCAGGCTCAGTCGTTAGGGTCGGTATTGGAATGTGCTCCAATTCCCACTTTACCACGTGTGATGGGTGATGCCGGCCGGTTAGCCCAGGCATTAGGTGAGTTGGTAGAGAATGCGGTTGTCTTTACTCCCGCTGGAGGAAAAATCACCATCATAGCGCGGGTTGTAACTATTGAGGCTGAAAGTTGGGTGGCCATTGCAGTGCAAGATACCGGCCCGGGGATTGCAGTCGAAGAGCAATCACAGTTGTTCGAGCGTTTTTTCCGAGGTGGCCTGGCGGAATCGGGACATACTGCCGGTACAGGATTGGGACTAAGCATCGCCCAGAAGATTGCTCAGGCGCATGGCGGCTATATTAGTGTAGAGAGTACACCGGGACAAGGGAGTACTTTTACTCTGTGGCTGCGGGTTGAATGAGGGGGGAACCGTATGAATACAAAAACCACTGAAGAGCCGACCAGGGCGCAATGGCTTTCAGAGCGTGCAGAATTGCAACGGCGTGTGGTGGAATTGGAAGCACAATTACAACAAGCACAGGCCGGTATGGGAAAACAACTCCGGTTCACAGAAGCGTTGCTGGCAGCAATTCCCACTGCTGTTTTCTTCAAGGATGCACAAGGCCGTTATCTGGGATGTAACAATGCATTTACCGAACAAATGGGCGTGACTACAGAGAAGATCAAGGGAAAAACGGTGCATGAGATTTGGCCCAGTGAGCAAGCCGAGGTCTATCACCAACAGGACTTGGCATTGATGGCACATCCAGAACGGCAGGTTTACGAGTTCAAGGTACGTGATAAAGACGGTCAAACCCGTCATGTTATCTTCGCTAAAAATGTCTTTTATGATGAGCATGGTCAGGTAGCCGGGTTGGTCGGTGCGTATGTGGACATTACCGAGCGTAAAAAGGCTGAGGAAGTACTTCACTTACAATCTCTTGTCTTAGACCAAATTATGGACCATGTGACCATTACAGACCTTAATGGGGTGATTACCTATGTGAACCAGGCAGAAGAACGAACCATGCAGCATTCCCGTCAGGATATCCTCGGGCAATCAACCGCAATCTATGGAGAGGATGCGGAACGCGGGGCTACACAGCGAGAGATTCTCACCAGCACTTTACGGGATGGTTTCTGGCGTGGCGAGGTGGTCAACTTTGCGACCGATGGCAGCGAACATATTATGGATAGCCGTATCCAAATTATCTATAATGAGGAGGGGATACCCATTGCCTTATGTGGAATTGCAACAGATATCACGGAACGTAAAAAGATGGAGGCGGAGCTAAGGGAAAGCGAGGAACGCTACCGTGCTACTGTGAATGCTGTAGATGATTATATCCACGGGGTTGATCGCGACCTGCGTATTTTATTTTGCAACACCGCATTTACACGTGAGTTAGCCCGGATTGGTATCACAGAAGGTCCCCAAGGTAAGTCATTGTTTGACCTGTTGCCGTTTTTAACGGAAAAATCCCGGAGTGAATACCAACGAGTATTGGATACCGGTGTGCTGCTCACAACTGAGGAACCGACGCATATTGGACCAACAGTGCGCTGGACCGAGACACGCAAAATCCCTGTCTGTAATGATGAGGGAGGAGTAGAGCGAGTTGTTACCATTATCCGTGATATCACCGAACGTAAGCAAACTGAGGTGATACTTCGGGAAAGCGAGGAGCGATTTCGCGAGCTTGCGGATAGTATCACAGATGTCTTTTTTGCATTAGACGAGAACTTGAAGTATGTGTATTGGAACACTGCCTCCGAAAGACTCATTGGGATTCCGGCCCAGGAGGCAATCGGTAAATCTATCTATGATATTTTTCCGGACACGCCACAGACGAAAAGGGCTGCGGAAGTTTACCGGGAAGTGCTAAGCACGCAATCACCTCAAACCTTTGTGAATGAATATCACCTAAATGGAGAAGAATACTTCTTTGAAATCAATGTTTATCCTTCCAAGCGTGGCCTCTCAGTTTTTGCCAGGGAGATCAGCGAACGGATACAGCAACAACAAGCACTACGCCAGGAACGCGATCTCTCACGGGCATTGGCGGGAGCAGCAGCTTTGATTAGCAGTACCCTTGACCCCGATGAAGTACTCGATCAGCTTTTAGATCAGGTCAGCCGTGTTGTACCTAATGATGCTGCCAACGTTATGCTTATCGAACCTGATAATCAGGTACGCATTGTACGCTGGCGTGGCTATCAGCGATTCGGTGCAGAAAAATTTATCTCAACCGCTATTTTTGATCTCACCGCAGTATCTAATCTCCGACAAATGGCTGAGACGGGTGACCCCTTAGTCATTCCCGATACATATGCTTATCCAGATTGGGTATATATACCAGAACAGGTATGGTTGCGTTCATATGCCAGCGCGCCCATTCGTGTGCGGGGTGTGGTGATTGGCTTCCTTAATGTGGATAGCGCAACCCCAGGTTTCTTCACACCTCTCCATACCAGTATCTTGAGCACATTTGCGGATCATGCCGCGGTCGCGCTGGAAAACGCACGGCTGTATCATGCTACAGAACAGGAACTCGCCGAACGTAAACGAGCGGAAAGTGCGTTACGTGCCAGCGAACAACGTTACCGGCGGTTATTTGAGCGTTCTAATGATGCGATCTTCCTAGTAGACCGGCGTACAGGCCGTTACCTAGGAGCCAATACTGCTGCCGAAAAGCTTACCGGTAGATCCGTTGCTGAACTGCAACAGTTGACTTTGGTAGATATTATCTCTCCTGCTGATCGGGAAATCCTGGCACAAGTTTTGACTACTCAACAAACACTTAAAATGGGAGAAGTGCATTATTCACGTCCAGATGGCCGTATACGCACTGCATTATTGGATGTCGTTTCCTTAAACGCTCAAACCGTATTTGGTATCGCGCGGGATATCACTGGGCGCAAAGAAATTGAGGAGCGACTGCAGCGACAAAACCGACTGGCGGCTATTGGGCAACTGGCCGCCGGTATTGCCCATGATTTTCGTAACTTGCTGACCACCATCATCATCTACGCGCAATTGGGACAACGCAAGCACAACTTGCCATCAGGTGTAGTACAATATTTGGAGGTTATTGTCGGGGAGGCGCGCAAGGCTACCGACCTGGTACGACAGATACTTGACTTTGGCCGGGGCACCGAGATCAACCGCCACCTACTGGATTTGGTGACCTTTACGGCAGATATAGTTTCTATCTTACAACGCACGCTCCCGGAAAACATTGATATTACGTTTACAGGGAAACCAGGCGAGTGTGTTATTGAGGGCGATGCAGGGCGTTTGCAACAGGCCCTGACAAATCTCGCGCTTAACGCACGGGATGCAATGCCGGATGGGGGTGAATTGCACATTGCAGTAACCCGGATCCCTGTTGTGCCAGGCACGATACCGCCCGTGCCTGAAATGGTAGAAACCTTTGCCCCACCGGCCTGGATATGTCTGAGCATCACAGATACCGGTATGGGGATGTCTGAAGAGGTGTATGCGCATCTGTTTGAACCGTTTTTCACGACTAAGGAAGACGGTAAAGGCACCGGGTTAGGATTGGCACAAGTATACGGCATCATCCAACTCCATGCCGGTTATATTGATGTCAAGACACAAGTGGGACACGGTGTTACTTTTCGTATTTATTTGCCGGCCGTGACGGTAGCCAGGCAAGATAATGTGGAAGTAGCACCGGCGGCGTTAGAAGGACACGGGGAAACTTTGCTGTTGGTAGAAGATAACGCCCATTTACGGGACGCAACACAGAAGGTATTAACAGCCCTGGGTTACCGGGTGCTTACTGCGGCCAATGGACGCGAAGCGCTGGCCATTTATCAATCTGAAAGCATGATCGCATTGCTTATCACTGATTTGGTGATGCCGGAAATGGGTGGTAAGACCTTAGTTCAGGCATTGCTTAACCATATCCCGCACTTGAAAGCGTTAGCGATGACCGGTTACACGGCAGACGAAAGCACGGAAGATTTACAGGCGGCCGGTTTCCTGGATATTGTCCGTAAGCCTTTTGATGCAGAGACACTGGCGTGGATCGTGCGCCGCGCGTTGGATGAAAATGATGCAAGTACGTAAGATGAATTACCGCCAACTATCTGCTCCCGGTGCCGTAGCCAGGAGGAGGCCCGTGGTTATCCTGGCCATCAGCCTCATAATATTGATGGGTCTCACCGGATGTGCAGCGGGCAGACAAACCCTATCGCCTCCTAAAGCTGTCAATGGCGTTCTCGACTTGCGTGATTGGGATTTTGCACGGGATGGCCCGGTTGATCTGGCCGGTGAGTGGGAGTTCTATTGGCAACAACACTACACAGGTACAGAACCGGGTCTAGGGACAGCTATCCCACCCGACGATATGCTCAATGTGCCGGTCATGTGGGTAGGCCATATTCTGCCTGATGGGAAACAGCTCGTGCCCTTTGGCTATGCGACTCTGCGTCTGCGAGTGCTGTTACCTGAAGCTCCAGCCGCTGTCCTGGTTGCGCCCGGTACAACGGAACCGTTGCGGCTTTATCTGAAGAACACCCTCTCTGCATATGAGCTACAGGTATTCGATGATAGTGGGTTGCTATCTGATGGAACAGTCCCACTCGGTATGCCTCTGCAATGTGGCATCACCGGGGCCGCTGCCGCATCACACGCACCTGGTCGCCGTCCGGCGACGGTCGTTATCCCGGCGACGCCAGAATGGGTGCTTGTGTGGCGCATCAGTAATTTTAGTATCCCCCGAGCCGGCCCCTTAAACAGTCCCCGGATAGGGCTTGAGGGACAACTTAGCACAGAACTTAACACGGAGCTATTTAAGGTTTCGTTGAGCGTCGGGATTTTGCTCGTCATAGGCATCTACCACTTGGTGCTTTTTGCTTTGCGGCGCCAGGAAAAAACGCCCTTATGGTTTGGATTATTCTGCCTGGACCTCGTTTTACGTACTCTGGCTACAGAACATTACATAGAACTGGCGTTAGCGGGGCCATATGTGTGGAAACTGGAACAGGTAATGGAGATTTCGAGTTATTATCTTGGGGTCCCACTATTCGCACTTTTTATCCATAGTATGTTTCCAGAACAAGCACGAGGTAAATTTTTCCAGGGGATTATAGTGATTGGTGGCGTCTGTGTACTGTTAGTATGCGTTATGCCTGAGATGGTGTATTTCAAAACCCTCAATTTCTATATGGCAGTGACTATAATTGCTATTATTTGGGCATTTTCCGTCCTTTTCCGTGCTATCAGAAGTGGAAATTCCCTGGCGTGGCTGATGCTGTTGGGATATAGCATTATCGCCGGGGGTGTCGTTAACGATCTTTTGAAATCCGAGGGCTGGATTGACACCGTTTATATTACACAATACAGCCTGTCGCTCTTCATTCTTTTCCAATCCATTGTCCTGGCAATTGCGAATCGCAATGCCCGCCAAGAGGCCGAGACTTTAACCGTCGCCCTGGCCCAGAGCGAGGAAAAGTATCGTACCCTGTTCCAGGATTCCCGGGATGCGATTTTTATTACGGCCTCGGCAGGTGAGATGGTCGATGTCAACCAGGCTACCTTGGACCTCTTTGGTTTTGATATAGATGAGATGATGCGTCTGGATGTGGGGGATACTTTTATTGATTCCGCCGACCGATCCCGTTTCCAGCAAGTGATAGACCAAACCGATTCGGTCCGGGATTTTGAGGTACAACTTGCCAAAAAAGATGGAACGACTATGGACTGTCTACTCACCGCTACTGTCCGGAGAGCCGATGATGGCGGTATTCAGGCCTACCAGGGTATTATCCGTGATATTACTGAGCGCAAACGGGCACAGCGAATGCTGGAAGAATACAGCCGTACGTTGGAACAGAAAGTTGAGCAACGTACTCACCAATTACGCGCCGCTAATGAGGAATTGGAGCGTGAGAAGGAGATTGCCTTAGCGGCACGTCGTGCAGCCGAAGCGGCGAATCGCGCCAAAAGTACTTTCTTGGCGACCATGAGCCATGAGATCCGTACTCCAATGAATGGGGTGATTGGAATGACGAGTTTGCTGCTGGATACGGCTCTCACTGCCGAACAGCACGAATTTGTAGAAACTATTCGCGATAGTGGCGATGCCCTGTTGACTATTATCAATGACATTCTCGACTTTTCCAAAATCGAGGCCGGTAAAATGGACCTGGAAAGCCAATCTTTTGATCTGCGCGAGTGCATTGAGAGCAGTTTAGAATTACTGGCCATCAAAGCCGCGAATAAGGGGTTGGAACTGGCTTATCTGATGGATAACCAAGTACCGGCTGCTATTGTGGGGGATGTAACGCGCCTGCGCCAAATTTTAATTAACTTGCTTAACAATGCCATCAAGTTTACCGAAGAAGGTGAAGTTGTGGTCTCGGTGGCAAGCAAGCAGATAGGAATACCTGAAAACTGGCTAGATGCCACACCTCTGATTTCACATCAGCAACCGGAGTTTGACCCGTATTACGAACTCCATTTCTCGCTTATTGATACCGGCATTGGTATTCCTGTGGAGCGTATGGACCGGCTATTCCAGTCATTTAGTCAGGTGGATAGCTCAACGACACGTAAGTACGGGGGTACGGGGTTAGGACTGGCGATTAGCAAACGGTTGTGTGAGCTTATGGGGGGGACAATGTGGGTTGAGAGTCCCTTACCGGTGATTCCTAGTGCCAGAGCAGGAACGAAAAAGGGCGGGCCGGGCAGTATTTTTCATTTTACGATTCAGGCTAAGTCCGCTCCGTTGCCGGCCCGTGCCTATTTACGTGAGGTACAACCAGACCTACGTGGTAAGCGAGTATTGATCGTGGATGATAATGCGACCAACCGGCGGATTCTGACCTTGCAAACACAGGCTTGGGGTATGCAGCCCAAAGAAACCGCTTCTCCTCTTGAAGCTTTAGAGTGGGTCCAAGCAGGAGTCCATGAAGAGACGCTCCCCTTTGACTTGGTACTGCTGGATTATCAGATGCCAGAGATGGATGGGGTGACATTAGCGGTCGAGATACGAAAAATACCAGGGACAGACGCACTGCCCATGATATTGCTCAGTTCTCTGCGACGCCATCAAATTGAAGAGGGCGGTAACGAATTAGCGGAGGCTTTGCTCAAGCCCATTAAAGCATCACAACTTTACAATGCGGTAGTGGCTGTTCTAGCAGAAAAAGGGTCATCTCAGAAATATAACGCCGAGATTTCTAAACCGCTGTTTGATTCCGAAATGGGTAAGCGGTTTCCACTGCGTATTTTATTATCAGAGGATAATGCAGTTAACCAGAAACTGGCATTGAATATGCTGGCGCGGCTAGGCTACCGGGCTGATGTAGCGGGTAACGGAGTGGAAGTCCTGGAAGCATTGGATCGGCAATACTATGATGTAATATTTATGGATGTACAGATGCCGGAGATGGATGGATTGGAAGCTACTCGCCGTATTCGTAATGCGGTTGCCGCAGATGTACAACCGCGTATCATTGCGATGACTGCCAGTGCAATGGCCGGAGACCGGGAAAAATGCCTGGCCGTAGGTATGGACGATTACATCAGTAAGCCGGTGCGTGTAGCCGCTCTAGTTGCCGTACTGAATCGCTGTGGCTCAAGCACCGGGCGAGAATCGCGGGAGACAGTACCTGCGACGGACACCGAGGGGGCAGGCCCCCCGTCCACCCTCAATCCGGCCTTAACCCTAGATGTGGAGTTGCTCAAACACCTCAAAGCATCATTGGGCCGACGCGCTACCCACAAGATGGCTAATTTAATCGACAGTTTCCAAGAAAGCACCGTACGCTTACTGCACGATATGCGCCAGGCATTAGACGCTACCGATTGGACAACGTTACACCGCTCAGCACACACTCTCAAATCTACCAGTGCAGCGATGGGAGCACAAATATTAGCTAACCTAGCGTGTGATTTGGAAAATAGTACACACGAGGACATGGTGTTAGTCAGAAATAACCTAGACGTAGTGTCCGCGTTGCTTACCCAAGCAGAAATTGAATATGAGAAGGTGAAAGTTGAACTGACACTCCTTCAAAATTTAATTGACCGGTAGTTTGACTGCACATATAGTCTATCTTTAAGTGGTATACCTAATTTTTACCAAATCGTTGAAGTTTGTGCTATACTAAACCGAAATGTTTTATTGGTCACCAGTTGCTATGGCCTACGTGCCGATACTGCTGCTCCATCTCGTGAGCTTGGGCTATTTGCTGTTGCACGGCCCAAGAACTCGACAGACTTGGCTCTTCTGTGGTTGGCTAGGTGGTATGACGCTGATGGTTGCTACGCAATGCATAGCACGCGTTGTCTATATCCCTTGGGTTAGCGCGTGCCTGGATTGGTGGGGTGGAGTCGGCGGAGTGACCCTGGCAATAGTTGCACTGTTGCAATTTGCTTACCACTTCCCCCGGTTGCGTTATTCCCAGGAAGCGCGCGTCGTCTTGATCGTATCTTTGATAATTACAGGGGTACTTTTCACCTGGATGGCTTGGGAGACGCTGTCAGTACAGCCCCATTACATATATGCCATGTCTCCCCCACGCCGGGATGTAGCCTTTGCCGCTCCTTCTGTATGGCAACTCTATTCTTTTGAGCGTTTTGTCTTTGGCTTTGTTCGTGCCGGGGATGAGAGCAATTTCTGGATCTCGTTCAGGTTTTTTGATGCCTGGCAAGTCATCGGCAACCTGTGGGTTCTGGCGGTTTGGGTGCGCAAGACCGTGCAGTTTTCGGTTGCACCAGATAATTCAGCGTTGTTACGGCGGGTGTTTACTGCATTCCGGCACCCCCAAAGCTCTGAAGCGCGCCTTTCTCGTGCCTGGGTGGGAATGATGCTACTCTCTCCTATCCCTGTGCTGGCCTCAGTTCTCGATAGTATGAATCTATTACCGCCAGGGATGTTTGCACTGGTTTATTTGCTGGTACTTGGCGTTATTATGTTTACCTATGTGAATTATGCCCCTGAA
>JAFGKB010000177.1 GCA_016928755.1 Anaerolineae bacterium
CACCTTGACAACCCTTTTTACCTATGCGATAATTTAATTACTTTATTTTAAGGAAAGAGAGGTGGCATTATACGATGGTTCACTTAATTGCTATCAATGAGAAAAACTTTGAGCTTGAAGTCCTAAAAGCGACACTCCCTGTGTTAGTTGATTTTTGGGCGGATTGGTGCCCACCCTGCCGCGCCCTTGGTCCTATTCTGGAAGAAATTGCAGAGGAAAACGCTGGCCGCCTCAAGGTTGTGAAAGTCAACGTTCAAAAATTTTCTGCACTCTCATCACAATATGGAGTGCTCAATATCCCCACTATGATACTCTTCAAAAACGGGGAAGAGGTTCAACGTATTGTAGGCAATAAACCCAAACGAAAGCTGTTGCAGGAATTAGAACCGCACCTGTAGTAAAAAAAATAAGGGGGATTTACTAGGTGCAACGCACTTGCTTAAAGTGCGTTGCACCTATTTACATGGGGCTGATAGTGACTATTTTTGAATGGTTTTAGCCTCGTCCCAGAGTCTCAGTAACTCAGGTAGAGGTATCTCTTGCAATGCCAAGTTACGTTCGCGAGTCTGTCGCTCTATATATTTAAAGCGTTCTGCAAAGCGGAGATTCGCCTCCCGCAAGGCACTCTCTAAATCAATTTCTAACCAACGCGCCCAATTCGCAATGGCAAAGAGTAAATCCCCAAGTTCCCATTTAAGCGCGCTAACATCCTCGGCAGCTTCAATCTCCTTGAGTTCTTCGTAAACCTTGGCAACTGTATTGGCTATATCCGGCCACTCGAACCCAACCCGCGCAGCCCGGCTGCTATAAGCTTGAGATTGCGCCAATGCGGGGAGAGCACCGGGGACCCCATCTAACAGGGAGCGGGTTGCCTGACCGTTAGATTCACGCTCCGCCCGCTTAATGGCCTCCCAATTCACCGAGACCTCCTCGGCATCCCCAACCTGGGTATCCCCCCAAACATGGGGATGGCGGCGTTTGATCTTGGTGTCAATGCCGGAAATAATATCTGGCATCTGGAATTCACCTTCCTCAATCGCAATCTGGGCATGTAGGACAATCTGTAACAATAAGTCCCCTAATTCCTCACAGAGGGCATCTATATCACCGATATCAATAGCTGCGAGTACTTCGTACGTTTCCTCCAATAGATTGGAACACAGGCTTTCGTGAGTTTGTTTCTGGTCCCAGGGACAGCCACCAGGAGCACGTAAGCGCGCAATAGTCTGTTGGAAACCTTCAAAACTACTGACCGGGGCTAAGGGTGCGAGATACAGCGAAGTCAGCGGGTCGCTATCCTGACGGTCAACAGCATAGAGCGGCATATACTGCACCTTTTGGGCCTGAGTACCGGCCCCAGAGATAAGCGTGACCTCGTGGTCGTCGGGGTATTGGTTCATCAAGACGAGTTTAAGATTTGAGGCGACATTGCGATTATAAACCTGGGCTATGAGGGCCGGAAAATCAGGGTTTAACGGCGGGTACTCCAATTGCATAATATCAAGCGCATCAAAGATCTGCAGACCGTCCAGGGCGTCTAACTCCAAAGCGGTGAGCAGGGGTTCAACAAAGCTCAAACCCGCTACAACACGCACCGGGATGTGGGTAGCTTTGGCCAATTTGAGGATGCGCGGCACTGTGGCTTCACCCACTAAGGGATGACCCGGCACGGCATAGATAACACCCTCTGCCAACCGCCCCAGGTCAAGGATACGCTCCACAATGGTTGTATATACTTGCTCAAAAGATTCCGCAGCTTCATAAAGGGAGTCAAAAGAATGCAGTGTTAAACCAGTAGGGAACCCGGCAACCACAGGATGGTGCGTGGTTCGCAACCACACCTCGTGGGCATCTGTCAAGACGCTCCAGGCCTCGCGGGTTAAGTGCTCCGGGGCACCTGGGCCGAGACCCACAATCGTAATCTTTGGCATACTACCTCCCATCTAAATTAGGCCCATCTCGCTTGATGTAGAACAACATATCATGCCTAGATAACACCCAATACTACGGTTGGCAAGGCGCTGTAGACTGGCCCAATCGCTTAAACATAGAAAAGGTAGGCAGTATATCACTGCCTACCTATGTATACAGACAAGCTGTATTAATACAAAAGGTCAATTAAGGCAAAACAAACTGCGTTCCACCAGATAAACACGCGAAAACCTAACGCTTGGTGTACTGCGGAGCTTTGCGCGCGCGTTTGAGACCTGGCTTTTTGCGTTCCTTTTCACGCGAGTCACGGGTCAAGAAACCAGCCTTGCGCAGTAAAGGACGCAGGTCCCCATTGTATTTAAGCAAAGCACGTGATATGCCCATCCGGACCGCTTCAGATTGACCGGTGATGCCACCACCCTCGACCAATACCGTTACATCAAACTGGCCATCAGTTTGTGTCACGACGAAGGGATGAGCAACACTGCGCCAATCGTCTTCACGGCCAAAGTAATCATGGTATGGTTTACCATTAATGACAACTTGGCCATTGCCACCGGGATAAATACGCACCCGGGCAGTTGCGGACTTGCGACGACCTAATCCCTCAAAATACTCCATTCTTGTCTCCTTATACCTCTAATACCTCAGGCATCTGGGCCTGGTGGGGATGCTGTGGTCCAGCGTATACCTTGAGCTTCTTGAACATACGGCGACCTAGCGGCCCATGAGGTAACATACCCCGCACAGCAGATTCCAAGACCCGCTCAGGGAATTTCTCTAACTGGCGGCGCAGGGTCACAGATTTCAACCCACCGGGATAACCTGTATGCCGGTAATACATCTTTTGGTCGAGTTTACGTCCGGTTACCTTAACCTTTTCAGCATTAACGACGATTACGAAATCACCAACATCAACATGAGGGGTGTATTGCGGCTTATGTTTGCCCCTCAACACAGTAGCAATCTGTGTAGCTAAACGCCCCAAGGTTAGACCGGTAGCATCAACAACGTACCACTTACGATCAACCTCAGCCGGCTTAGCCATATAAGTTTTATACATTCTTGCGTTTTTCACCTTCTGCTCACTCCTTAATTCAGAATGAGTGCTTTGTAAATAAGCGCTCAGCTATCAGTCCACGGCTAACAAGCCTCTCTTCTCCAGAACCTTATACACTACACAGCTCCATTAATGTTGAGCTGATAGCTGAACGCTCACTAAACAAAGACCTAAACTTTATTAAACCTAACTCCGATACGTTACGGCCTTCAGACACAATCCCTTAGCAGCTACTGCCGGGCCGGCCTTCCGGCGATCCTTTGTCTCAAGAATATCTTTGAATTGCACCGGGGTTAAAGCCCCGTAGCCAACTCGTAGTAACGTCCCAACCACCAAACGCACCATCCGGTACAAGAAAGCGTTGCCTTCAATATCAAACAGTAACCATTCATCCTTGGCTTCCCAGTTCGCCAACGTCACAACCCTTACCGAGTTGTCCCCCTGAGGTGGTGAACCAAAGGCGAAGAAGTCATGCCGGCCCAGCAAGGCAGTAGCAGCTTCCTGCATAGCCGTGACAGAGAGAGGCCGTCTGATATGTAAGCTATAGCGACTTGTTAAAGGATTTCTTATGGGTGCGCGATAAATCGTATAACGATACCGACGACTTAGCGCATCATAACGGGGATGGAACTCAGGACTAACCTCCGTCATCCCCAAAACAGAGATTTGCTCCGGCAATAGGGCATTGATACCATGATGCAATTCCCTTAAGCGGGAGGCGGGCCACGCAATATCGAAGGCAATGACTAAACCTTCAGCATGTACCCCGGCATCGGTACGCCCAGCAGCCAGGATGCGGGTGGGGGTATCCAAAATATGCGCCAAACTATGCTCTAATTCAGCTTGGATAGAAGGTGCATTAGTCTGCCTTTGAAAGCCCCCATAACCGGTTCCATCGTAAGCAACGATGGCCTTCACCCGCACGGTACAAGTTCTCCGTTATTTATGATTATTTAGCTTCTTCTTGAATTAACTCTAAAAGTACCATGGGCGCAGCATCACCTTTGCGCTGCCCCAACTTAAACATGCGCGTATAGCCACCTGGGCGATCTTGATAGCGCGGGGCAATCTCATCAAACAGCTTCTTAACGATCTGCCGATCATTTAAGCGTGCTGCAGCTAGACGCCGTGCGTGAACTCCTTTAGCAGGAGTCTCCTTCTCGGCTGCCAAACCCCGTTTAGCCAGGGTAATCAGCTTTTCAGACTGTCCCCGGATGGCTTCCGCTTTAGCCCGTGTCGTACAAATCTTCTCATGGCGAAACAAAGAAGTCACCATATTGCGACGCAGGGCGGTCCGCTGTCCGGATGAGCGACCTAATTTCTTTCCGGCGACACGATGTCGCATCCCTAACCTCCTAAATCACCAAAATCACACAAATAGCCTGATAGCACTAGCGTTTTCTTAAACACCTAACTCATCAAGCTCAAAGCCCTTTTCGGCCAGCTTGTCTTCCAATTCGGTCAGTGATTTCTCACCAAAGTTACGAATAGAAAGCATAGCATCACGGCCCCGGGCCATCATTTCCAACACTTCACCAACATTAGAGATGCCGGTGCGCTTTAACGCATTGTAAACACGCACACCTAGCCCTAAATCCTCGATGGGCATAGCATAGGCCTGGTTGGGAATTACATCTTCCTCTACCTCTTCAAGTTCTTCCCGCTCTTCCTCCGGCTCAGCACCAGCGACTAGGCGCAAGTGTGTCACCAGGATACGGGCCGACTCTTTTAACGCATCCAGGGGAGCGATACGACCATCAGACCAAATCTCAATGTTCAAGCGATCATAATTCGTGAGTTGCCCAACACGGGCTTGGTCTACATAATAATTCACTCTCCGGATAGGACTAAAGATTGCATCTATTGGCAATACGCCAATAGGCATCCGTCCGCGTCCTTCAGAAGGTTGATAACCACGTCCAGCCTCAACTGTAAACTCTATATCAAGGTGCGTTTCAAGATTATCCACAGTAAACAAGTAGAGTGAAGGGTTGAGGATTTCAATCTCCGGTGGGGCCACAATATCCCCGGCAGAGACAACCCCTTCCCCCTCAACACGTAACGTCATATATTGAGGGCCTTCCCCCTCCATAGTCAGACGTACCTGTTTAAGTTGCAACATAACCTGAATAACATCTTCACGCACGCCCGGAATCGCAGAAAACTCATGCGGTATATCGGTGATACGTAATGCAGTAATGGCTGAACCAGGCAAGGAAGAGAGTAAAACCCGGCGTAACGAATTACCTAACGTTACACCATAACCACTCTCTAATGGGCCGATAACATATCGGCCATACTGCTGTGTATTAACATCTACCTCAACTTTGGGCAGAACTGGCGCTGCTAACACGTCGCCTCCTGTCTGTTAACGATCTTCTGTGTAGAATCTTACAATCAGCAAACATTAACGTGAGTAAAACTCAACAATCAACTGCTCTTCCACTGGGGCATCAATCTCAGAACGTTCTGGAAGTGTCAACATGCGACCCTCCAGTTTTTCGTCATCAAGAATCAGCCAGGCGGGAACCGCCTTTTTACCCAACAATTCCTTGCGGTCTTTAAAATATCGCAAACGACGGCTACCAGGTACTATGGAAATTACATCTTCAGGGCGAACGGAATAAGATGGGATATTAGTCTTGCGCCCGTTAACCATAAAGTGCCCATGCCCAACTAACTGCCGTGCCTGGGCACGGGAATCAGCTAATCCAAGGCGATAAACCACATTATCAAGCCGTCGCTCCAACAAGATGAGCAGGTTCTCGCCGGTTAACCCCGAGAGAGCCTCCGCCTGGTGGAAATAACGACGGAATTGACGCTCCAAAACACCATAGAAACGGCGAGTCTTTTGTTTCTCTCGCAACTGCATAGCATAGTCTGTATTCCGGCGACGACGGAAAGAGGCTTCCTTTCCATGCTGACCGGGCGGATAAGAACGCCGTTCAAAGGGACATTTTTCCGTATAACACTTGTCCCCTTTCAGGAACAGTTTCATACCCTCACGGCGGCAAAGTTTACAAGCTGGACCTACATATTTGGCCATATTTCCTCCCTAACCTCTACCAATAGGTAACCCTACTGAGTAGCCGAAAAATTATACACGCCGCTTCTTTGAGGGGCGGCACCCATTATGAGGAATAGGGGTAACGTCTACAATTGAGCGAACCCTCAAACCAACAGCCGCAATAGCACGCAAAGCCGCCTCACGCCCTGGACCAGCGCCCTTAACGAAGACATCAACCTCTTGCATCCCATCGCTTGACATAGTCTCTTTAACTACTTTTTCAGCAGCTACACGGGCCGCAAAAGGTGTACTTTTACGTGTGCCCTTAAACCCAACTGCCCCGGCACTGGACCAACGTAACACAGCACCCTTGGGATCAGTCACAGTCACAATAGTGTTATTAAACGTGGTATGGATATGCACCTGACCACGCGACACATTGCGCTTAACCCGACGAACGGTCTTTGTAGTACGTCGAGCAGAACGTTTAGCCATATAACCTCCTCAATGCCTCACAACTTTCCAGGCTCACTTGATCAGTGCCCTGTGGCATATAATAAACGATAAAATTACTTCTTCTTAGCACCACGACGACGACCACGACCAGGTACGGTTTTCCGTGGACCACGCTTAGTGCGTGCATTTGTACGGGTACGCTGACCATGAACGGGTAAGTTACGCCGGTGACGCAATCCCCGGTAACTACCGATTTCAATCAAGCGCTTGATATTCATCTGGACCTCACGACGCAGGTCACCCTCAAGCAACAACAAACTACGGTCAATAAAATCACGGATGGCAGCAACATCCTGCTCAGTAAGGTCTTTAACCCGCTTATCTGGGTTAACCCCCGTTGCTTCCAAAATCTGGTTACTGGTAGTGCGTCCGATACCATAGATATAGGTCAAACCAATTTCAACGCGCTTATTCCGCGGCAGGTCAACTCCTGCAATACGTGCCATAAATTTCCTCCAAACTTCCTTCTACATCAATAACGTTCTTAGCTAGTAAGCAGGCCTAGCCCTGACGCTGTTTGTGCTTCGGATTTTCACAAATAACACGAACAACACCACGCCGCTTAATAATCTTGCACTTCGGGCAACGCCGTTTTACTGATGGTGACACCTTCATAATAAACCTCCCAAAAGACAACCTACAAAGCTTAAACGACTCAATGATAACCTTATTTAATTATAGCCGGGTCAAAATCTCCGGCTCACCGTCTGTAATAGCTATAGCATCCTCAAAGTGGGCCGTTAACTTATTGTTAGCTGAGACTACAGTCCACTGGTCTTTTAAGACCCGTGTGTGTGGAGTGCCGATCAAAACCATCGGTTCGATGCAGATCGTTAACCCACGCCGTAGACGCATACCACTTCCCCGTTTGCCATAGTTCAATACCTGGGGTGGCTCGTGCATCTCACGACCAATGCCATGCCCGGTATACTGACGGGTTACTTCATACCCTTGAGACTCTACGTATTCCTGAACGCTGCCGGAAATATCACCAAGACGATTACCGGCGATAGCCTGGGAAATACTGATCTCCAGAGCTTTACGGGTTACCGCTAATAAGCGTGTGGCCTCATCAGAGATGGCCCCAACCGGGTAAGTACGGGCGGCATCGCCATGAAAGCCCTTGTAGAAAGCACCGACATCGACTGTGATAATGTCCCCTTCTTCCAAGACACGGGGGCCAGGAATGCCATGCACCAATTCTTCATTGACAGAAGCGCAGATGGTGGCAGGAAAAGGCACACGACTACCGGGTGGATACCCCAGAAAAGACGGGGTCGCACCACTTTTACGTATCCAGGATTCGGCAATTTGATCAAGTTCTTTCGTAGTCACACCAGGCCGGATATTCTCAAGCAGCAAAGCATGGACTTCGGCCACAATGTGGCCGGCATCGCGCAGATGTTGGATATCTTCCCGGCTTTTCAGGATAATCATAGTTTACCTTGTATCTTACCTATTAGCACGTAACCTATTGAATATGTTAAGGTTAAGTGTATGCGACCTCAATGCATAAGCCCTTAGGGCCGCATACACACAATTGCTTATTATACCACACTTTTACCGCAGGAAACCTTCATAATGACGCATGAGCAGTTGGGCCTCTAATTGTCGCATCGTATCCATTACCGTACCTACAACAATCAGCAAACCCGAACTGGTGATTAGCATTTGACTGGTTGTCATAAATATACCGATAATATAGGGCAATACTGCGACTAGCCCCAAGAAGAGCGCGCCGACTAAGGTAATGTGCTTGTAAATATTCTGGATGAACTCCTCGGTTTTCTTACCGGGGCGGACACCCGGAATAAAGCCACCCTGCTTCTTGAGCATATCGGGAAGATTCTGCTGTTCGATCATGATAAAGGTATAAAAGTAAGTGAATCCCACCACACCCAAGAAATAAACCAAAGCATACCACCCGCTCTTATTACCACTGAAGAAACTAATTACGCTCTGAGCGATATCACGAACAGATGGGTTTGTACTTCTGACGAAAAACTGCGCAATAACCGCCGGAAAGGTCAATATAGACTGGGCAAGAATGAGCGGAATCATACCCGCAGTGTTCAGCTTCAAAGGGATATAAGTGGAGCCACCACCATAGACCTTCATACCCCGTACCCGTTTCCCATATTGGACTTTAATACGTCGCTCACCTTCTTGAATGTAGACGATGAACAACACAGTGACAACGGTAATGAGTAAGAAAATGATAAGGCCCGACCATTGGTCACTGGCCCAAATACTCAGTAAGTTTGACGGAATACGCGAAGCAATACCACCAAAAATAATCAGGGACAGACCATTACCAATCCCCTGCTCGGTAATCAGTTCGCCTAACCAAATAGCAAACATAGTCCCGGCAGTCATGGTTATTAAAATCGTAATCGTCTGTAAAACCGAACCGTTCGGCCCAAAGCCAAAGTTGGGCAAGATAGGGGTAGTAGCCCCGGCAGCAGCCGAGAAGAGACTGGCTTGACCATAAGCCTGCAAAGCGGCCAACGGCACGGTTAAGTAAAAGGTCCACTGATTCATCTTGCGTTGGCCTTCCTCACCCTCTTCCTGGAGCATCTGCTCCAGCTTCGGGAAAATCGGAACCAACAACTGCAATACAAGTGACGCTGTAACGTAAGGGTAGACGCCCGCGGCTAGAATGGAAAAGTTAGCAACAGCGCCACCCGACAACAGATCCAGCAAATTAATCAACTGGCCAGTCGCAGTCGTCGTGGACTCCAAGAATTCCTTTAAGGCCAACCGATTCACTCCCGGCACAGGGATATTCGACGCCAGCCGGAAGATAAGCAGGATAAGAATTGTATATAGTATCCGCCGACGTAGGTCGGGGAGTTTAAACGAATTGCGTAGGGCCTCGATCATTGATTACACCTCCGTTGTCAAGGTCTGAGATTAGCGGGTGCGGTAACCACCCCGTTGCCAGGGTAACAGCTCCACACTACCACCAGCCGCCTCAATTTTGGCACGTGCCGATTTTGAAATCCGGTGTGCCTTCACTGTTAACGGACAATCAATCTCCCCACGACCAAGAACAACTACTAAATCTTTAGCATGTTTCACCAGCCCAACTTCTGTCAAAGTCTCTGGAGAAACCTCGGCATCCGCGTCAAAGCGTTCCGCTAATTGGTCCAGATTTACGGGCTTAAAATCCACATGATAGGGATTAAAGAAACTATAACCACGGACAAAGGGGAGTTTACGTACTAACGGTAGCTGACCACCCTCAAAATAAGGGCGCACACCACCACCACTCCGTGCATTCTGGCCCTTGGTACCACGACCGGCAGTCTTACCTTGCCCGGCGGAAGGACCACGACCAACACGTCGCTTACGTTTTGTTGATCCCTCTGCGGGTTGCAAATCATGTAACTTCATTGTTGTTGTGCCCCCCTTAAGCCTCAACTTCTTTAACTTCGACCAAATGTGAAATCTTGGTCACCATACCACGCACGGCAGGATTATCGGGGCGCACCACAACCTGGTTAAGCTTGCGTAACCCCAATGCCTTTACCGTATCTTTTTGACGTCCTGAATAACCAATCGGACTTCGCACCAAAGTAATGCGCAACATCTGTGCCATTATGCCGCCCCCCTTTCCCAAAAGGGCATAACCTCTTCAACGGCTTTGCCACGCTCAGCAGCAACATCTTTGGCATTCCTTAAGGCGTTTAACGCCTGCATTGTAGCTTGCACTACATTCACTTTTGTCGAACTGCCGAGAGACTTAGTCAATACATCATGGATACCGGCAGCACCCAATACCGCACGGACACCACCACCGGCGATAACACCTGTACCAGGGGTTGCCGGACGCATGAATATTCTTGCCCCTCCGCAAACTCCCTCAATATTATGAGGGATAGTGGACCCTACCATAGCAATAGGATGCATGTCACGACGAGCACGATCTGTAGCCTTGGCAATGGCATCGGGCACAGTGCGCGCCTTACCAATCCCCATACCTACCTGACCTTTATTATCGCCAACAACTGCTACCACACGGAAATGGAAGGTCCGACCACCTTTAACAACCTTAGCAACGCGCGCTATATCCACAATGCGCTCATCCAGTTCTTCTGGTTCTTCTACAAAGACCTTACGGTCTTTACGGTTGCGTGACTCCATCTATCCTCCTGTCTGTGATCACGCGGCCTGTGCACGACCATACAATCCTTAAATATATATCAGATTGCTACGGACCGCTGGCCGGCTTTAGAATTCTAATCCTGCCTCGCGGGCAGCATCAGCAAGCGCCTTAACACGACCGTGATACTTGTAACCACCACGATCAAAGACTATTTTTTTCACACCATTAGCCAAAGCACGTTCGGCCACAACTTTTCCCACAACCTTCGCCTGCTCGACCTTCGGCAAGTCAGCCACCTGATCACGGACACCCTTATCTAATGTAGACGCTGAGGCCAATGTATGCCCGACCTCATCATTAATAACTTGAGCATAAATATGATTAAGGCTCCGATAAATATTCAGGCGTGGACGTTCGGCCGTACCATGTACTCTTTTGCGCACATGGACATGGCGACGTTTGCGGGCTAGCTCTCGATTAACTTCTGCTTTCATTATTTATTTAACCCTCGGTACCACGCTTATATAAGATAAAAAAGATTTTTGTAATGATAAAACATTATTTAGCTTTACCAGCTTTACCAGCCTTGCGACGTACACGTTCTCCCAGATAACGGATTCCCTTACCCAAGTAAGGTTCCACAGGACGCCATGCACGAATTTCAGATGCAAGCCGGCCAACTACCTCTTTATCAATCCCAAAGACCGTTACGGTGCTAGCCTTAGGATTAACCTCAAACTTGACCCCCTCTGGCGGTTCCACAATCACAGGATGAGCAAACCCCAGATTCATAACCAAGTCTTGGCCCTGTAATTCGGCACGATACCCGGTACCATGAATTTCTAAAGTTATCTGGTATCCTTCAGTAACACCAACCACCATATTATTGATGAGTGCCCTGGTAAGACCATGTAAAGCCCGAACCTGGCGTTCATCATTAGGCCGTTCAACATACACCGTATTATCTTCTAGCTTAATCGCCAGAACATCAAAAAATTCCCTAGATAACTCCCCTTTAGGCCCCTTGACGGTCACATGACTACCCTCAATCTGAACCTGCACATTCTGTGGCACGGGGATGGGCATATTACCTATCCGAGACACAATCTACCTCCCTACTCCAGGCATGGGGATCGTATAAACATCCCCAACTATATTTTTTACCAGACGTAGCAGAGTACCTCACCGCCGACATTGAGACGACGCGCCTGTTGTCCAGTAATTACACCCTTGGGAGTGGAAAGAATTGTAATTCCCATACCACTGCGTACCCAGGGGATATCCTCAACTGCCGTATAAATACGGCGACCAGGCTTACTGCGCCGTTCGATGCCGCTAATTACAGGACGTTGATGCTTTAAGTCACCAACGTACTTCAACCGGATCGCTAACTCTTGCTTAATACTGTCCAACTGCTTAACGTCGTAAGCCTCAATATAGCCTTCATCTTGCAAGATTTTCGCAATCTCAACCTTGATTTTAGATGCTGGCATCGCTACAGAATTATGTTGCGCCATTAAGGCATTACGAATCCGTGTAAGCATATCAGCAATCGGATCTGATGTTGTCATAACTTCCCACTCCTACCAACTTGACTTTGTTAGACCGGGAATCTTACCTTCTAAAGCAAGTTCCCGCAAGCAAATACGACACAAACCAAAGCGGCGATAATAGCCGCGCGGTCGTCCACATCGTGTACAACGATTGCGTACCCGAACTTTGTACTTGCGCCGCATTTCTCGATATGGCATCGCCTTTTTTGCCATAAAAAACTCCTTTTTTCAATACCTAGGCCCACAAAGGCCCGAAATGTGCTAATGTGTGAAAGGCATCCCCAACAGCTCTAACAAACGTCGTGCTTCCTCATCAGTTTCGGCTGTGGTCGTAATATTAACCTCAAACCCACGAATCTTATCAATTTTATCATAATCAATTTCGGGGAAAATGAGTTGCTCGCGCAACCCTAGGTTATAGTTACCATGCCCGTCAAACTTGTCGGGGATTCCTCGAAAGTCGCGAGTACGAGGGAGCGCCACGTTCATCAGCCGATCCAGGAATGCCCACATCCGATCCTGACGCAGGGTTACCTTGACTCCAATGGCCCGCCCTTCACGAAGTTTAAAATTCGCGATTGACTTACGGGCGTTAGTGATAACCGGCTTCTGCCCCGTGATTGTAGTAATATCTTGAACTACATGCTCCAAAGCTCTGGGATTATCCAATGCCTCACCCACACCGACATTAACCACAACTTTACGAATACGAGGAATTTGCATAATGTTTGTATAGCCAAATTCTTTCATCATGGATGGGCAAACATCCTCTTGATAGATAGTTTTTAGTCGTTGCATTGAATCCATCTCCCTCAATCAATAGCCTCACCGCATTTGCGGCAGACACGGACCTTTTGTCCATCTTCCAAGATTCGGAACCCCACACGGGTTGCTTTATCGCAACGCGGGCATACCAGCATCACATTCGAGATATCAAAAGGTGCTTCAAATTGAATGCGCCCCCCTTGAACTTGCGAACGGCCAGCCCGTTGTGCCCGTTGGTGTTTGGTCACCATGTTCACCTTGGAAACAACTACTTTATGTTCTTTGGATAAGACCCGAAGCACAGTATTGCGCTCGCCGCGGTCATCTCCACTGATTACCTCAACGGTATCATCTTTCTTAATTCGCATCATAATAGGATTACCTCTTACAGTACCTCTGGTGCCAAGGAGACAATCTTCATAAAGCCCTTGTCACGCAGTTCCCTGGCGACAGGCCCAAAGATACGTGTCCCCCGTGGATTAAGTCCAGAGGCATCCAAAATTACAGCGGCGTTTTCATCAAAGCGGATGTAAGAGCCATCAGTACGCCGGTACTCTTTGACCGCCCGTACAATCACCGCTTTGACAACCTCACCTTTTTTTACCGATGCTGTCGGTGAAGCCACTTTTACAGTAGCTACAATAACATCACCCACAGTTCCGTACTTGCGCCGGGAGCCACCTGTCACACGAATACACAGCAACTCCTGGGCACCAGTATTATCCGCTACTTTTAACCGCGTCTCTTGTTGAATCATCGCATCCTTCTCCTTACGCGGCCCGCTCCAGAACTTCCTCTACCCGCCAGCGTTTATGGCGGCTGTATGGGCGCGACTCCACAATGGCTACCCGATCACCTACATGACACTCATTGGTTTCATCATGAACCATATATTTCTTGGCGTCACGGACGACCTTCTCATACAAGGGATGGCGGTACCGTCGCTCCACACTGACAACTACTGTTTTTTCCATCTTGTCGCTGGTTACAATACCAATCAGACGCTTGCGCTGACCATTCATGCTGCGTCTCCTTTCTGCTCCAGTTCCACCACTAATTCACGTTCACGCAGGATGGTTAAAATCCTAGCCATATCCTTACGGACCAGGCGGATACGATTGGAATCTTCCAAACTACCATTATACCACTGCTGTCGCAGATTGAAAATTTCTTTCCGAGTTTCCCGCAAGCGGACCTGCAAATCGTCCGTAGTTAATTCACGAAGCTCTTGTGCACGCATCCTACTCTCCCTCACCCGGCCTATCCCGTGTTACAACCTGTGTCTTAATAGGCAACTTGTGAGAAGCAAGACGCAAAGCATCCCGTGCCACATCATCAGGCACGCCGCTAATTTCAAACATCATACGTCCCGGTCGCACAACAGCCACCCATTGATCCACAGAACCTTTCCCTTTACCCATACGAGTTTCTGCGGGTTTCGCAGTCACGGGTTTATCAGGGAAAATCCGAATCCAATATTTTCCACGCCGGCGCATCCTACGCACAATAGCACGACGCGCGGCCTCAATTTGGCGGGCGGTAATCCAGGCCGGCTCCAGGGCTTGCAAACCATAATCCCCAAGAGAGATATCGGTACCCCTTTTGGCCTTGCCCTTTAAACGCCCACGATGTTGCATGCGGTATTTCACGCGCTTTGGCATCAACATAAAACTATCTCCTCAACTTTACCGCTTATTAGTCCTCGACTGAGGCCTTTTTCTTAGGTAAAATCTCACCTTTGTAAATCCACACTTTGACCCCAATACGTCCATAGGCCGTCAGTGCTTCAACCTGTGCGTAGTCGATGTCAGCGCGCAATGTATGCAGGGGAACCCGACCTTCGCGAACCCACTCCGTACGCGCCATCTCAGAACCTGACAAGCGGCCTTTACACATAATCTTAATCCCTTGTGCTCCGGCCCGCATCGCCTGACGAACAGCACGCTTCATAGCCCGGCTATGATAAATACGTCGCTCAAGCTGTGATACGATATTCTCGGACACGAGTTGCGCATCCAGGTCCGCCTGTGCTACTTCTTGTACATCGACATGCACACGTTTGCCATTAGTGAGATCCTCTAAACTTTTACGTAAGAGCTTAACATTCTCACCTTTGCGTCCAATAACCACCCCCGGTCGTGCAGTCCAAATGATGACCGATACCTGGTTGGGCGGGAAACGCTCAATCTCCACACGGGAGACACCAGACTGCTTATCACGAGAACGCTGACGCATTTCAGAGACAACCAAATTACGAATGGCCTCATCTTCTTGCAGCAGGTCGGAATATTCCCGCCCCTCTGCAAACCAACGAGATTGCCAATCACGAATAACCTTTAACCTAAAACCATAAGGATGAACTTTGCGCCCCAAGGTTCCACTCCTTCCTATTCTTCATCCAGTCGTTCTTCAAGAACGACGGTGACATGAGATGACCGCTTACGAATTGGACGATAACGACCACGACTACCCCAGCGAGCACGCCATCCTTTGCCAGGCATACGCCCGGGGCCCTCATCCGCTGTAAGGCTGGCAATATATAAGCTGTCTGTATCCAAGCCTAATTCCTCAGCATTAGCAACAGCAGACTTTACAACCTTATATACCGGAACAGCCGCAGCATGAGGTAATGCACGCAGTATAATTAACGCTTCCTGAGCAGCCATCCCACGAAAAGGCTCTAAAACACGCCGAACCTTACGGGGTGTCATCGGGATATGTTTCGCTGTAGCCCGAACTGTTTGCAGCATGATACCTCCTACCTACTCATTACCTTTTTTTCTTTGAGAATGTGTCCACGGAACGTCCGGGTGGGGGCAAACTCACCAAGCCGGTGTCCAACCATATTTTCAGTTATGTAGATTGGCACATGGCGGCGACCATCATGAACAGCGATTGTATGGCCTACCATTTGAGGGAAAATCACCGACGCCCGTGACCAGGTACGAATAACACGCTTCTGACCACTGCGGTTCATATCCTCAATTTTACTGAGCAATTTGGGGCTTACGAACGGCCCCTTTTTCAAAGATCGTGACATCTTCTACCTCCCCTTCACCTAACGACGACCGGACTTACGCCGACGGACAATATACTTATCAGTAGCCTTATTGCGACGGGTCTTCTTCCCCAGCGTCTTCCATCCCCAAGGGGATTTAGGACTGGGCATACCAATAGGAGACCGTCCCTCACCACCACCATGCGGGTGGTCACGCGGGGTCATCGCCGAACCACGGACAGCAGGCCGCCAGCCCTTCCAACGTTTACGGCCAGCTTTACCCAGTTTAATATTTGAATGTTCCATGTTGCCAACCTGGCCAACTGTTGCCATACAAATATGATGCACTAAGCGCATCTCACCACTGGGCAAACGCAGGGTTACATAATCCCCTTCTTTAGCCAAAACCTGGGCAGCAGCACCGGCAGCACGTACCATTTGGCCGCCACGTCCTGGATACAACTCCACATTGTGGACCAACGTACCCAATGGAATGCGGGCTAATGGCATCGCATTACCGACACGGATCTCAGTACCGGTCTTATCACTTACAACAACATCACCAACTTTAAGCCCCAAAGGAGCTAAAATGTAGCGTTTCTCACCGTCTTGATAGACGACAAGCGCAATACGGGCCGAGCGATTCGGATCGTATTCAATCGTCGCTACCCGCGCTGGAACTCCATATTTATTCCGTTGAAAATCAATAACACGGTATTTGCGACTGTGACCACCACCCCGATGGCGAACTGTGATACGACCATAGGAGTTACGTCCAGATTTCTTCTGCAAAGAGTGCACCAGACTTTTTTCTGGTTTAGTCTGTGTAATTTCTTCAAATGTATACCCGGTCATCCAACGACGACCAGGAGATGTAGGCTTGTATTTTTTAATCCCCATATCTAAGCCTCCAACGCCTCGATACGCTCACCAGGAGCGAGTGTAACAATAGCCTTCTTCCACACAGGGCGACGCGCCACAACCCGGCGGCCCCGCATACGGGAAACTTTGGCGGGCATATTCATCACATTAACGGCTTTAACTTTCACACCATAAATAGATTCTACCGCGCGCTTAATCTCGATCTTGTTAGCGTTACGGTTGACCTCAAAGGTATATTTGCCCTGCCATTTAGCAGCTTCCGATTTCTCAGTCTGTAAAGGTCGCACGATCACATCGTAGATATCCATAATCTTACTCCAGAATTGACTCAATGACTTCAAGAGCCCCAAGGGGCACTACGAGATGATCCGCACCCAATAAATCACGAATGTTCAGATAATGTGCTCGCAAAGTCTGAACCGATTGAAGATTCTTCGCAGACTTCTCAACAAATATATTGCGTTCGGGTAACAGAACCAAGGTTTTACCCTCTTGAATAGCTAACCGTTGCAATATACCGACCATTTCTTTAGACTTAGGCGCATCCATTTCCAATTTATCCACCACTACAATCTGCTGGTCTGCTGCTTTGACCGACAAAGCAGAGCGTAAAGCAGCACGGCGCATCTTGCGGGGCATCTTCTTCTCATAAGAACGTGGACTAGGCCCGTGAGCAATACCACCACCTACAAAAATAGGTGCGTTACGACTACCATGACGTGCTCGGCCAGTTCCCTTTTGACGATACCACTTGGATTTAGAGCGATTATTTTCACCCCGTGTCTTGGTCTTGTGTGTACCCGCACGAGCATTGGCCAATTGACGAACCAAAGCCTGATGCATCAACGGTACATTCACAGAAGCCTCGAAGATTTCTGGGCGCAGGTCGATCTCATTAACTTTTTCGCCTTGCATATTTAGCACAGGAACGCGCATTTTTACCTACCTCCCTTCCTCTTCTTAGCAACCTTCTGCTTACGGGCAACTTTAATTTTCACCAGTCCTCCATTAGGACCAGGAACGCTGCCGTTCACAGCCAATAGGTTGCGTTCAGGGTCAACCAAAACAACTTCGATATTTTGAGAAGTAACACGCCGGGCACCCATATGACCAGGCATTCGCATGCCTTTCCAGACGCGCCCTGGTGAAGCACATGCACCAATGGAACCCGGAGCACGCTCACGGTCTGATTGACCGTGGGTATGCGGTCCACCGGCAAACCCATAACGCTTCACCACACCGGCAAACCCACGTCCTTTTGATGTACCAATAACATCGACATGCTCACCCGTTTCAAAAATATCAACTTTAATTTCTTGACCCACCGTATAGGATTCATCATCACGCATGCGGAATTCATACAAATGGCGTACCGGTGGTACTCCCGCAGCTTCCAGGTGACCTAACTCACCTTTAGTAAGACGATGAGGCTTAACCTCACCATACCCCAGTTGCACAGCCTTATAACCGTCATTTTCAGGTGTGCGAAGCTGTACCACATAACATGGTCCGGCCTCTATCACTGTGACGGGAACGACTTCACCATCTTCTTTAAAAACCTGGGTCATTCCCACTTTTTTACCGATAATTCCTTTCATTCTACCTCCTCTGGACTGCCAGCGCCAGGCACGCTACATCATCCTTAGTAACTATGAGTTTTCTAAAAAACCCTAGTTCTATCCGCCACACCATCCCCCCTGGTCCCCAACCCATAACAATTCCTTACTGCCGGGGTCCCAGGGGGGAATGGATGCTTAATGTCGTGTAAAGAGTAAACGACGACTAAAGCTTGATCTCTATATCCACACCAGCGGGCATATTAAGCCGCATTAATGTATCAATAGTCTTTGAATCAGGTTCCTGAATATCAATCAACCGCTTATGCGTTCGGATTTCGAAGTGTTCGTGACTATCTTTGTCGATAAAAGTAGAACGCCGTACAGTAAACCGTTCCACCCGCGTAGGAAGAGGAACTGGGCCGACAACACGAGCACCAGTACGTTCCGCCGCCTCGACAATACGTCGCGAAGACTCATCGAGAATCCGATGATCGTATCCCTTTAACCGAATGCGAATTCGCTGTTTAGCCATAACAACCTTGTTTTTATATTATTGAGATAGACCGAGTCTACTCTTCAATCTTAGTAATAACGCCAGCACCAACCGTCAAGCCACCTTCACGGATAGCAAAGCGGGAGCCGGACTCAATAGCCACGGGGATAATCAATTCAACAGCCATTGTAGTACTATCACCGGGCATAACCATCTCCACACCCTCGGCGAGGGTAACCTGACCGGTCACATCCATTGTATTGAAGAAGAACTGCGGCTTATAACCTGTGAAGAATGGCTTATGCCGACCGCCCTCATCCTTACGCAAAACGTAAACCTCAGCATCGAATTTAGCATGGGCCTTAATAGAACCGGGCTTGGCAATAACCTGACCACGGGTAACCTCATCCTTGCCGATACCACGCAAGAGCAAACCGGCGTTATCACCAGCCATAACCTTATCCAAAATCTTGTGGAACATCTCCATAGAGGTCACGACGGTCTTGCGCGGCTTATCGCTCATACCAACAATCTCGACCTCGGTATTGGGGACCATTGTACCACGCTCAACACGGCCGGTCACAACAGTACCACGCCCCTTGATAGAGAAAACGTCCTCAATAAACATTAAGAAGGGCTTGTCTTCTGCACGGTCAGGGGTAGGAATATACTCATCCACAACCCGCATTAACTCCCAAATGGAAGCATACGCAGGATCATCAGGATCATTGCTCTGGCAGTTCAAGGCTTGCAACGCAGACCCCTGGACAATGGGAACCTCATCGCCGGGGAAGTGGTAAGCGCTGAGCAACTCACGAATCTCCAGCTCAACCAACTCCAACAGCTCAGGGTCGTCCATGAGGTCAACCTTATTCATAAAGACAACAATAGCAGGAACCTCAACCTGGTGTGCCAAGAGGATGTGCTCGCGAGTCTGGGGCATCGGGCCATCAACAGCCGAAACCACCAAAATAGCACCATCCATCTGCGCGGCGCCCGTGATCATGTTCTTAATGTAGTCACGGTGACCAGGGCAGTCCACGTGAGCGTAGTGACGATTCTCGGTCTCATACTCAACGTGAGAAATAGCAACGGTCAAGATCTTGGTAGCATCGCGACGGAACATCTTAGCATCCGCTTTCGCAACTTCATCGTAAGCCTTGTGCACGGCCCAACCCTTAGTAGCCAACGTACGGGTAATGGCGGCGGTTAAGGTAGTCTTACCATGATCGATATGACCAATAGTACCAACATTTACATGCGGCTTAGTGCGCTCAAACTTTTCCTTTGACATCTTGCATCCTTCTCCTTATTAACTACTTATTTTTATCCATTGATATTTAGATGCCATACAGAATAGCATCCATTCGTTTGGAATCCACCGGCGCATGATGGTGGAACTCCATCGTAAATGTGCCCCGCCCCTGCGTCATACTCCGCAGGTCGGTAGCGTACCCAAACATTTTGGATAACGGCGCATAGGCCCGAACAGCCTGCACCCCACCAGGACGGGGCTCCATCAATTGGATGTCTGCCCCACGGGCGTTGAGATCACCGATCACATCACCCACAAAAGACTCTGGCATAATTACTTCTACATCCATGACAGGTTCCAATAATACCGGCGCAGCAGATTCCACAGCTTCACGGAAAGCTTGCGTGCCTGCCGCTTTAAACGCAATTCCCGTAGAAATCTCAGAATCAAATTCTGCATCTAACAAGCGAACCACTAATCCAACCAGTGGATAACCTGCCAAAAAACCACTATCTAGTGATTCTAGAATTCCAGTCCGTACGGCTTCAATAAAATCCGACGGAACCACCCCGGAATTAACTAAATTCTCAAACCTGGTTTTGCCCCCAGCATCATCTGGGAGTACTTCCAACTCCACACGTGCGTATTGTGACTTACCACCTAATATCCGATCGAACACATAATCAGCGTGTCCGGCCTTTGTCACTGTTTCTTTATAAGCTACTCTAGGCCGCCCGACATTGGCCGCGACATTGAACTCACGTAACATACGGTCTACTAAAATTTCTAAATGCAACTCCCCCATTCCAGAAATCAGTGTTTGACCGGTATTCTCGTCGGTGCGCACCACAAATGTGGGATCCTCTTCAGCTAACCGGGTTAGAGCTTCATTAAGTCGCTCCTGATCAGCGATAGTTCGCGGCTCCACAGCAACATCAATAACAGGCTCAGGAAAATCAATGGACTCCAAGATCAACGGAGCATGAACAGCACACAAGGTATCTCCGGTAGCCGTGAACTTTAGCCCCACAGTCGCGCCGATCTCACCCGGCCCTAGTGACTCAACAGACTCACGATGGTCGGCAAACATACGCAACAATTTTGAGATACGTTCGCGCTTTGCCTTGGTGGCATTATTGACTACCCCCCCCTGGGTAATCGACCCAGAGTAAACGCGGAAATAAGCCAATCGTCCGGCATAAGGATCTGTAGCTATTTTAAAGACCAATGCAGCTAACGGCTCAGATGCATCGGCGTGTCGCTGCTCGACTTGATTTTTCTTTGGGTTTACCCCATCAACTGCGGGAATATCCAAAGGCGAAGGTAGATAATCTACCACTGCATCCAAGAGAAGCTGTACACCCTTGTTCCGTAAAGACGAGCCACAAAGGACCGGCTGCAATTTCCCTGCAATAGTCGCTTTGCGTAACCCTCCACGCAGTTCCTCTGGTGAAATTTCCTCCCCTTCCAAATAGCGTAACATCAAATCATCATCCGTCTCAACTACGGCTTCAAGCATCGTCTCGCGAGCCTCCGAAGCGGTAGCTAATAACGCCTCTGGAATAGGTAGTTCCTCCCACTCAACACCAGAAACATCGCGCCAGATTAACATACGCCAGCCGATTAAATCCACAACCCCTTCGAAGTCAGATTCAGCACCGACAGGCCACTGGATAGGGATAGGATTAGCCGGCAAACGGTCGCGGATAGTTTGGACAGCGTGAGCAAAGTCAGCGCCCAGTTTATCCATCTTATTGATGAAGACGATTAAGGGCACTCTGAAATCTTGGGCTTGACGCCAGACAGTTTCAGATTGTGGCTCTACACCAGCACGCCCATCGAAAACCACAACACCACCATCAAGGACACGGAGACTACGCTGTACTTCAGCCGTAAAATCAATATGCCCCGGCGTATCCACAATATTAATCTGGCTGTTCTTCCAAAAACAGGTTACAGCAGCAGATGTGATTGTAATACCCCGCTCTTTTTCCTGGATCATCCAATCGGTCACCGTAGTCCCATCATCGACATTACCTAGTCGGTGTGTACGCCCGGTGTAATACAGGATGCGCTCGGTGGTCGTGGTCTTACCCGCATCAATATGCGCGATAATACCGATATTTCGTATATTTTTTAGTGAATGTACATCGGCCATCGTCACATAAACCTCATATACTCAACTAAGACGACAGCCCCATCAAACATTTTACCGACGCAACTTACCAACGCAAGTGTGCGAAAGCCCGGTTAGCCTCAGCCATCTTCAGATTATCTTCACGTTTCTTGACCGCTGAACCGGTGCCCTCAGCCGCGTCCATCAATTCGCGGGAAAGCTTTTCAGCCATACCACGACCAGCACGCTTCCTAGCAGCTCCCAAAATCCAGCGAATCGCCAAAGATAACTGGCGGTGTTGAGGTACTTCTACCGGAATCTGGTAAGTGGCACCCCCAACACGGCGGGGCTTAACTTCTACTGGTGGCACAACGTTGCGCATAGCTGTATCAAAGACCTCTAAGGGGTCTTTCTTAGTATGCTCAGCAATAAGCTCCATTGCATCATACATCACACCCTGAGCAACGCTCTTCTTACCACCAATCATCATCCGATTAATGAATTTTTGAACTCGAATACTATTAAAACGAATGTCGGGTTCGACTACTCGTTTAGGTGGACGATACCGCCTAGGCATATCTACTCAGCCTCCCTCTACCTGATTACTATTTCTTCGTTCCATATTTGGAACGTTGTTGACTGCGGCCATCAACACCACTGGTGTCTAAGGTACCGCGAACAATGTGATAACGAACACCGGGGAGGTCCTTCACACGCCCACCACGCACTAAAACAACAGAGTGTTCCTGCAAGTTGTGGCCTTCCCCTGGAATATAAGCTGTCACTTCAATACGATTGGAAAGACGCACACGGGCAATCTTCCGTAACGCAGAGTTAGGCTTCTTAGGTGTCATAGTACGGACAATGGTACACACACCGCGTTTTTGCGGATTACCATTCCGTGCACGCACACGCTTACCTTTTAATGTATTGTAGTTGTATAACATCGCAGGTGCCTTAGACTGCTTAGGCTTTGCCTTGCGACCCTTACGAATCAATTGATTGATTGTGGGCACTTTTTCCTCCTAATAAATAATTCCAGTGAAGGAGGCCATCATAAAAAAAGATGGCCCCCAATATTGACCCAATTTATCTTCAGCTTTAATCCCAATAGAATTTTTGTGATTACGTACTTACGAAAGCACATTCTACCATAAAGCTCTAAATCGTCAACTAAAAACCCCATTTTACCCTCTTCCCAGGTATATGGCCATCGCTAACAGGGCAAATGAAGGCGGTTTGAGCCGCCTCCATCAATGACTAAACCGGCTTGTTACATAACAACAATACGCTCACCGCTCCGGGGCCAACCCTAATAACCCCATACCGAGTTTCGGTAATTGTACATGACGCTCATCACGGCCAAAGCGTAAAACCTCGCCGGAATCGGTCACGGCCTCAACAGAGAGGGCTAAACTTTGCAGTTCTTTTACCAAGACCTTAAAGGATGCCGGGATACCGGGTTCCTCGATGGGCAATCCTTTCACAATAGACTCGTAAGCCTTTACACGCCCTTGGACATCGTCAGACTTAATCGTAAGCATCTCTTGAAGCGTATAAGCTGCGCCGTAAGCCTCTAAAGCCCAAACCTCCATCTCACCAAAACGCTGACCACCAAACTGGGCCTTACCGCCTAACGGCTGTTGGGTTACCAGGGAGTACGGGCCGGTGGAACGGGTGTGGACTTTGTCCTCGACCAGGTGTGCAAGTTTCATGATATAGATAATGCCAACAGTCACCGGTTGGTCAAAGGGCTGCCCGCTCTTACCATCATAGATAATGATCTTACCCAATGTGGGAAGGGGGTCATTATGTTCCATACTATACTGTGTAGCTTTGAGCAAGATTTCTTCAGCACTCAAATCAGTAATATCTTCGCCACGGTCTTCCAGCCACAGACGCACACAAACATGCCGTGCTTTCTCGTCTCTGTGATTGCGTTCAGAAATAGAGAGTTCTTCAGTCTCAAAACTCAAGATCTCATCAGGGTCATAACCACGATCACGCAACCACTCACGCAACACAGAACGCCGGGCATAAACATAATCCTCACGCAAGCGTTCCACCACATAACCCTTTGTACCAAGCCAAGCGGCAGTATACAGGAGATAAGCATCACGGTCGTCCCGCAACTTCTCTAAAGGATACCCTTGCGCTTTCAGCCAAGTCCAGGCTTGTATACCGACATCATCCCAGGCTTGGTCAATCATCCAGGCCCGCGCAAGCTCGGCAGCAATCTCCGCCTCTTCGGCGCCATCGAAAACCGGGGTGATCGTACGGAAGCCTAACCGCTCAGCCGCCCACCCTAAGTGGGTCTCTAAGATCTGCCCGATGTTCATACGCCCTGGCACACCCAAGGGATTGAGAATAATATCAACTGGGGTGCCATCAGCTAAGAAAGGCATATCCTCTAACGGTACAATCTTAGAGACAACACCTTTATTACCATGACGGCCAGCCATCTTATCCCCGGCCATGATCTTGCGCCGCTGAGCTAAATTCACACGCACCACTCTCTCAACTCCGGCGGGCAAGTCACGATATTCCTCACGGTCAAACACCTTAACTTCAACTACCTTACCTTGGGCACCGTGCGGCATACGCAAACTGGTATCTTTAACATCGCGCAGTTTTTCACCGAAGATAGCACGGAGGAGTTTTTCCTCGGGGGTGAGTTCTTTTTCGCCTTTAGGGGTGATCTTCCCCACCAATATATCTAACGGGCCAACCTCCGCACCAATACGCACGACACCTTCTTCATCCAAATCCCGCAAGGCATCATCTGAGACATTAGGAATCTCACGGGTTACCTCTTCTGGTCCCAACTTAGTATCCCGAGCTGAGACTTCATACTTCTCAACATGAATAGAGGTGTAACGGTCATCACGCACCAATTGCTCACTGAGCAAAATAGCATCCTCGTAATTTCCACCCTCCCAAGAGAGGAACGCAACGAGCACATTCTGGCCTAATGCCAGGCTCCCCCCATCAGTCGAGGAACTATCGGCCAAAATCTCACCTTTAGAGATTCGCTGTCCCTTAACCACGATAGGGCGTTGATCTACACAAGTGCTTTGATTGGAGCGCTTGTATTTATTCATTGAGTAGGTAACAACCTCACCATCATCCTGACCGACAACTATACGGCTACCGGTGACACTTAAGACGACACCATCTGCTTTGGCGATTTTCACCAAGCCGGAGTTAGCTGCGGCGGCATTCTCGACGCCGGTACCGACAAAAGGTGCTTCAGGACGAATTAGGGGCACACCCTGACGTTGCATATTAGATCCCATCAAAGCACGGTTCGCATCATCGTGCTCAAGGAAGGGGATTAACGAAGCAGAGACACCTACTACTTGAATAGGCGCAACATCAATATAGTCGATGCGCTCTGGAGAAGCGAAAATAAACTGGTCACCTTTACGAGCCGCGACACGCTTGAGTAAGAAATGGCCTTCGAGATCGAGGAGAGCATTAGCCTGGGCAATAACATAGGGTTCTTCCCGATCCGCTGACAGATAGGAAATATCATTGGTTGTGTGCGGGACAATCTTAACCGGGTCTTTCAAATTTAGGGTGGCGATCTTAGTCGCTAAATCATGGGTGATCTGAGTACCCTGCTCCGCGACAACCTCACCGGTGTCCGGGTCTTGGATGTCTTCACGCAATACCTCGCCCTCTAATTCTTCCACAGTATTAGAGACAACACGAATTATACGGCGATAGGGCGTCTCAATAAAGCCCAGGTCATTGACACGAGCATAGGTAGCCAGCCGGCCAATTAAACCAATGTTAGGACCTTCTGGTGTCTCGATAGGACAGATACGACCATAGTGACTATGATGCACATCGCGGACATCAAAGCCGGCACGCTCACGGCGCAAACCGCCGGGGCCTAAGGCAGAGAGTGTCCGCTTATGGGTTAAACTGGAAAGTGGATTCGTCTGTTCCATAAACTGTGACAACTGGCTGGAGCCAAAGAATTCACGGATAGCAGAAACCACCGGGCGGATATTAATCAAGTTCACAGGTGTGGGGGAATCATCACGGATACTCATACGTTCCTTCACGACCCGCTCCATACGGATTAAACCAACACGGATTTTGGCCTGTACCAATTCACCGACAGTCTTGACCCGGCGATTCCCCAAATGGTCCATATCGTCCGGTCCCGCAACGCCATTATTAATGTGAATCATACGCCGTGTCAGGGCGACAATGTCTTCCTTAGTAATGGTGCGGATAGAAAGCGGAATGGTCAATTGCATACGCTGGTTAAGCTTATAACGTCCAACCCGCTGCAAATTATACCGCTGTGGATCAAACACTTGGGAGGTCAAATACTCCTCAGCATTCTCCAATGTGGGGGGATCACCGGGACGCATGCGCCGGTAGAATTCAATGAGGGCTTCTTGAGCTACAGTACGGTCACCTTTAGGCTCCCATACCGGCTCCTGACGAATAGTTGTCGCTAACCAGGGATGATCAGGGTCATTATCCGCCTCACCAAACAGGTCAAAGAGTTCCTCATCAGTACCACTTTGTAGAATATCACTATGTAACTCATCCTCTAAAGCAGAGAGCGCGCGAAGGAAAATAGTAATAGGGATTGTTCGCTTACGATTAAAACGCAATGTCAAATATCCAGACTTGCGCGTCTCATACTCCATCCAGGCCCCGCGATCTGGTATCAGCTTAGCGGTTGCCAAGCGACGACCACTGGTGTCATCCACTCCAAAATAGACACCCGGCGAACGGATTAGCTGGCTGACGACAACACGTTCCGTACCATTGATAATGAACGTCGCGTTATCGGTCATCAACGGAATGTCACCCAAGAAAATTTCCTGCTTCACAATTTCGCTGGTCTCGCGATTGACCAAGGCAACATCAACGTACATTGGAATCGAGTAAGTTAAATCACGGTCCAAACACTCTTCCTGGGAATGTTTAGGTTCACCAAAGCGGTACTTCAAATCAAAACCTGATTCCTGAGCTTTGTTACTAGGGAAGTAAAGACTAAGTAAGCCATTAAAGCTCTCTATTGGTGAAATCTCATCAAAAAGGTCTTGCAATCCTTGATGAAGTAACCATTGATAAGATTCCAATTGCACTTCAACAAGGCCAGGTAACGGCAACGCACTCGGAATACGGGCGTAAGACTTTACACCAAGTTCAGTTACTGCCATTCTCTCCTTCTTCCTCCCAGGGACTTTGAAGTCCTAAATTCAGGCTAGGCTGCGCCAGAGAAATAACTATCCCAAAAGTGAAATCTTTAACAGAGTGCACTTTCCATATTTGGGACCCTTTAAATCCTGGGACTACCTTATAACCTCAGAAAATATATTTGCCACTCCAATAAAAACAGCAAATTAAAACCTCTTAATTTACAACACACAACGCAGACACAGAACTATATCTCTGTCCCTGCCCAAAAATAGATAGACTATAGACGAACGCACATTATACCACGACTTTAAGTGCCGTCAAAATCCCTCCGCGTTGAAACACTTAAGCACTAGAAACTATCGTCCCGCGACCTGATTGGAAGTCTTCCGGGACGAACCCCCTATAGACACCACGATACTCAATGGGTAAGAGTTCTGCAATGCGTTGCATAATTAGATCGGTGGCTACTTCTAACTCCTGCGATGTAAGACGGCCTTCTTTGGGCAGATAGAAGGATTCGCCAAATCTAACTTTAATATCCATACGCCTAAGCCGTAGAAAATCTTTCAACATAGTCTCGGTACCCGTGATGCCCACGGGAACTAGTGGCACGCCGGACCTAGCCGCTAAGAAAGCGGCACCGGGCTTTCCTTTTTGAAGTCCCCCGGTAGGTGAACGGGTACCTTCAGGTGCCAAAGCCAGGACATTCTCTGATTTTAATACATCCATAGCCGCCATAAGTGCCTGACGGTCAAATTCCGAGCGCCGAATCCAGATCGCTCCGGCGGCTTTAAGAATCCAATAAAAGACCAACGACTTACGATACTTATCGGCAACAAGAGCATACAACCGTATTGGGCAGATAACTAGCAATAGAGGAGAATCTAAACGGCTGACATGATTAGTAACTAATACGAACGGCCCTTTTTCGGGTATGTTTTCGAGACCCTCTACAGTTATACGACTTAAAAGCCGGAAAAGAAAGCCTATAACTTTACGTATAAACCAGTATCTATCTTTTTCCATTATACCTCTCAATTAACTTTTGTAGCCCACACTAAAACCCGGTAATCGGCAGGGGAGTCTAATCCCTGAGGGGTTAATAATAATGCAAAAGTATGTTCTTCTCCAGGAAAGACTTGGACTTCTTCATTTAAGGAAGTCTGCCGATAGCCAATGGTGTTTCCCTCTTTATCATAAAGAGTCACAACAACCGTAATATGCTCCAAAACTGCTTCAGTACGGTTGGCGACAGTTCCAGTGACCCGGTAATGAGGCCCAGAGACAGTTCCTACTACATTATCAGCCTCTAACGGTATAAAGCCGGCGGTAATTTCACTGATGGCCTCACTGCGTAACAAGTCAATATGGACATCGACAGCACCAGTAACAAAGTCACTGAAGAGCACGGCAAAAGGGGCCGTCGCGCCTGCGGGGAGATAGTCAGCCGCCGCTAACACGACTTTAGAAGCCAAGGGTGTCCCCATAGTGTCCAACAAGGTGGCCTGTATCTGGAGATTGGTGACCGGGCCATCCGTTGTATTCAAGACTTCTCCCATACACCATATCCCCCCCACAGGTGTTTGGTATAGTCCAACACCCACAACACTTAACGGCAATGGTGTAGGCGTAGGTAATAGGAAATTACCGGCTGGAACCAATAGCTGCGGTTCCAATGTCGCACCCTCTACCTCTAAAGGAATGATTAATGCCTGACCAACTCTTAAAAATGAAACATCCTCAAGGCCATTCACCTGTTGGATAGCTTCCATTTGTACACCATACTCAACCGCAATCCCCAATAGTGTATCACCGGACTCAACCATATGGACGACTGGCGTCGGCGTTGGTTCAGGGGTAAAAGTAGG
>JAFGKB010000178.1 GCA_016928755.1 Anaerolineae bacterium
GCAATTTGGGGATCAAGGGTACGCAGCCAGAAGATGATTAAGGCGATATTCAATACGATGGAGACCACCTCGCCCAGCAATATAAGTATAAAGTTGAATGAATTGTTCTTCGCAAAGCGTTTCTTCTCCCTGATCCATAGTTGCCCTCCACACGATGGGCAACGGCGGTCCTTGGGCTGAGTGGGTTCAGCACAATAGGGGCACAGATACTCATCGGCGAAAACATCGGTAATTGCGGTGGGAGCGGCTTCCCATTCAGGAAGTGTATAACGCTTTACAAACTCTTCCCCAAGCAAAATAGAAGCCTCGGAAGCATAGTCATTATCGCGTTCTTCTTCGGGTATCTCATCACTTACGGTTTCCGCTGCTATATCACGCCCGGCGAAGTCTTCTTCGAGAATTTCAGAGGCAAGCGAGGCATACCGCTGTTCTTGGGCAGCAATACTTTGTAATTGGTCAAGCTCTGCCTGGGCTTCAATATGGCCGGGGACAAGGGTCAAGACATTTTCAAAACAGATTATCTTTTCTTCTACTGAAGAGACAACCTTACCCAACCAAAACCAGGCTAATGCGTTTCCGTCATCAGTTTCAATAATTCGTGTTAATAACTCCTGGGCACGGGCGTCCTGCCCAACTTCAGCCGCGGCAATGCCTTGTTGGAGCCAGTTTTCCATACGCTGCTGTTGCAATTTTTCCAAGGCATCTTCAGCCCGGGTATTCTCCGGGTCTAAAGTAACTACATGTTCAAGGCACGCAATCCGCTCACCAGGATCATCAACCAGGCCACTCAGCCACATCCAGGCCACTACTTGACGGGGGTCAATCTCAACTACCTGGCGCAACAAGGCCCGTGCCGCGACCCGCTGGCCGGCCTTAGCCGCAGTTATACCCGCTTGGAGAAGTTCTGCAACCTCCGCTTGCCGGTTTGCCGGATCGACCATAGAAATAAACCTACACTTCCCAAACTATGGGCAGGGTGAATGTGAAACGGCTGCCTCGTCCCAGGACACTTTCAGCCCAAATACGCCCGTCGTGTAACTCAACGATCCGGCGCGCAATGGCCAAACCTAACCCCAGACCCTCTTGATGCCGGGTGAGAGGGTTCTCTACCTGGTGGAAGCCCTTAAAGATGTTTTCTAATTCATCCGCAGGAATGCCCGTTCCCGTATCGGCCACCGCCACAGCAACCATACCCGTGTGGGGACGCATGCTAATCTCAATATGGCCGCCTTCAGGGGTGAAACTCACGGCATTATTTAATAAATTCGTCACTACGAGCCTGATTTTGGGACGATCTGCTATGACCTGGATAGAATGAGCCGGCAAACTTAACCGGACGGTTTGCTGTTTTTGAACCGTTAAAACTTCCCATTCAGCCTGAACCTCCTGGACAAGCTCCTGTAAAACGAACTTCTCCCGCTCCAGCTCAATGCCGGCAGCTTCAAGGTATTGAAGGTTGGTCATAGTCTCGATCAAATCTTGTAGTTGTTTAACGCCCCGAAGTACCATATCAACATCGGTGCTCATTTCGCCAGAGTCCAGATTTTGTTGCAAGAAAGAGGCATAACCTTGCACAATCATCAACGGCGTGCGTAACTCGTGGGAAGCGATGCTGAGAAAATTAGTCTTAAGTTCATCCAGTTTGGAAAGCCGGCGGTTGGCGTCCCGTAGATGCTTAACCATCCGGGCATTATCAATCGCGACGGCAGCTTGCGAAGCCAGTGTCAGCAAGATTTCAACATCCTGCTCATCAAAAGGCATACTGTCTAGCTTATTCAATGCCTCTAAAACGCCGATAACGCGATTACGCAAACGCAGGGGGACGCCAAGAAGCGTCCGGGTATCAAAATCGACACTGCGATCAACGCCGCCAAAATGCCGGGGGTCCTCACCGGCATCATTCACAATCAGGGGTTCGCCACTTTTATAAATCGCCCCGGCAATACTACCTTCAATAGGGACTTCAATCTTACTCAGCTCCTCATAACTGGTGGTTCCAGAGGAAGCCGCAAAGTGCAATCCCCCGGTCCGTTCATCCACCAACATCAGAGAGGCGGCCTCAGTACCCAGGGAGTCAGCAGCAGTTTGGATAATTAATTGCAAGAGGGGAACCAGTTCGAGGGTAGAACTCAATACCTGGCTAATTTGTATCAGTTGCTTATAAGAGATAACCCGCCGCTTCAATAAAGCATTTTCAGCTTTCAAATCTATCAGATTAGGATCGACATCCATTGATTGCCCTCTCCCAAAAACCGGTCTGTATTCTGCCGGAATGATTATTATTTGTTTTCCTGAGCGATCACCTCACGCGGGGGATTAAAAGGGAGTACAACGTGAAACTCGCTACCAAGACAAGCCACCTCGCTATAACCGGGACTCTCAACCCAGACTTTGCCGCCATGCGCTTCAACAAGGCCGCGAACAATGGATAAGCCCAAGCCCGGCCCACCACCTTTAAACTTGGTTTTACTGGTAGAGTGCAATGAGACATCACCGCTATGGTAGAACTTGGTAAAAATTAATTCCTGGTTACGGGGGTCAACCCCAATGCCAGTATCTTTAACAACAATTTCCACCCCACCACCGGGGAGGTCGCGCTCACCGGCTTCCAAAGGCCAACCCATTAATGTGATTTTACCCCCATCGGGAGTATATTTAATGGCATTGTTCACCAGATGACCAAAAACTTTCGAGAGTTCCATATGATCGCCCTGAATATCGGGAAGCTGGCTCATATCTTCCATCACCAAGGTAAGGTCACGCTCCTCAAAAACATGCTGGAGATTTCCAACAACACCTTGTAACAAAATAGAGATTGAAATATCTTCAACATAGAGTTTAATCATCTGAGTATCAATTTTGACGATATCTAACATACTATCAACGACTTCGTGTAAACGATTAGCCCCCGATGAGATACCATCTACTAATTGCATATAGTAATCACTCTCTTTAATTACCGGGTCCCGCGACAAAATCTGGGCATAGCCACGCAATATCGTCAACGGGGTACGCAATTCATGAGCAGCAACGTTGATAAAATTGGATTTAGAACGGTCCAAGCTTTCTAAACGCTCATAAGCTTCTTGCAATTCCCGGGCTTGCTCCCGGAGTTCAAGGTTGGAACGGGTAATACTTTCATATAAACGTGCGTTCTCCAAGGCAATGGCCGCTTGTCCGGCAAAGGTCTCGGCCAGCTTTATCTCATCTTCCGTATAAGGAACAGAAATGGTACGGGTTACAGACAACATACCGATCACATCTCCTAAGCGAATGAGCGGGATACCTAACCAAACTTGGGCCGGTTTCAGACCTTCTACGTGCTGCCAGTCCTCACGCTGGGAGACATCACGGACCATAAGCCAACGCTTGGTCTGGTAAATCTGATGGAAAACATCGTTTTCTTTAATGTGAACTCGAATCTGATCGGGCTTTGAGGATACAGGAAACCCACGGGTTGCAGAGAAGACCAGGTCCGAGTTTTCTTGTAACATTAACGATACCCGATCATAAGGCACAATATCGATCAATTGTTCGAGGATAATATCAAGGATTTCCTGTTTGTCCAAGGTGCTAGAAAGTGCCTGGGCGATATTATAAAGCTTTTGAGAAAGCTGGCGTTTAGACCGCTCAACCTCATAAAGCATAGCATTCTGAATCGCAATGGCAACCTGTCCGGCCAATGATTCCAATACCACTATGTCATCAGAGCGAAAAGCCGAGGACTTATCACTCTGTAAGTCTAAAACGCCGAGCAGCTCATCCCCAACCATAAGCGGTAACGCAAGTTCCGAGCGGGTATCGGGAATATCATCGACCGGTATATAACGGTCATCCTCAAGAACATTATCCACTTTCAGGGGCTTACCATTAGCAGCAACCCACCCAATGAGTCCTTCTTCCCCAATTTTTAAACGAAACTCCTGCCGGCTAAGGGATTGGCCGGCCTTGCCACTCCCGGCACGGGCAATCACATATTCACCACTATCATCCAAGAGGAATATACCCACAAAGTAATGGCCATAACGTTCTTTGATGAGTTCCGCAACTTCATTTAATAAGGTCTCACGATTCAGGATTGACGTAATGCGTTTAGCGACCTCGATACTGGTTGCCAGGGCGGCGCGGGTTTGTTCAGTAGACTTTAACGCGACGGCCAGCCGTATTTGCTGTTTCTCATCTAACAGTCGCAGACTCTGAAAACGGCGGGAGGTCTGGATCCGCACCCGTTGTGTAATCACAGATAACACGGTGGCAAAAAGAAGAGCAAATCCGAAATGTAACCACTCTCCCTCAAAAGGTGGGGTGGGAACGATATAAGCAATCAGCAGCCAAGTCAAATCACAAATAGCGACTAAGACTATCATCCAGACTGAGGAAATCAGGATTAAGCCACCACCTAATAAGACAAGGATAATATTTGTAGTCTGAATAGGATTACCATCTAAATAAAGATGTAAAAGACTGTTCACCAGTATTAATCCCACAATCCCCATCGCCAGTGGCTCAGCCCATTTAAGAGGGATAGCTTTACTTCTCAATACAAAATAGAATACAAGGAAGATCAATGCGGTTATAGCTGCGACCGGAAGCATGAAACGCTTTGTCTCTGGAGGTAATGTTGTAGCATGGGTAATGGATAAGAGAACAAAAAGACCGCTTAAGATTAGGGAAATCGGCTTTAAATTCTCGGCCAGGGAAGCATTAAGCGCGGCTTGAATTGCTAACCCGCTGGTTTCATTTTTACCTTCCGCAAGCTGTTGTGCTAATTGTTCGTAGATATTTGATTTGATTTCGCTCATCGGCCTCTCTCCTGACCGGTGTCTAGTTATAATTTTCCAGAACCAACCGCCATATTAAAGACTAAGAGATTCTGCAGTCTCAAAAATTGCGCTTTACAGAGACTCGTTTTCACCACCAGATAATAAATCCGCCACTGTTTGCAATAGAGTCTCTGCATCAACCGGCTTATCAAGATAGGCATTAGCTTCCAGATGTAGCTCACGTTGCTGATGCTCCGCAACAACAGAGAGTATCACTACTGGGATATGGTGGGTCTCCGGGTCACTTTTTAAAACCCTTAATACGTCAAAACCACTGATCCCAGGTATCATAACATCAGAGAGCACCAGGTCTGGATGGAGTTCACGAGCTTTGGTCACAGCGTGTGTACCATCGGCTACCTCTGCAACCCGGTATCCCGCATCGGTAAGTATTTGCCGTAATAGATTCCTGATGTTCTCCTCATCCTCAATTATAAGAATTAAGGGCTTTTGGCCCAAGCTCTTTGGGGATAATTGTACACCGCTATTTAAGTTATGCACAGTGGCTATTCCCTGATTGGAGGATTGAAAGGGTAAACCTTTTTGGATCTCGAAAGTCGATTTCAAAGGCAAGATGAAACTGAATGTACTACCAACTCCAGGCTGGCTATCCACACCAATACAGCCCCCATGTTGCTCAATAATTTCCTTGCAAATAGGGAGACCCAACCCGGTGCCCTGGGGGAGTTCAGATAACAACGAGTGATCCGCAACCCGCTTAAACTTCTCAAAAACATCGGGTAACCGTTCATGGGGAATGCCAATACCGGTATCTCGCACACTTACGGCCAGCCAATCACCCATCGCTAATTGGTGGACAACATCCCGGCCCAATCCCGCGATATAGGGTTTAATTGTAGCGTCAGGTAATACCTGGGTCAAAAACGCCCGCACCTGGATCTCACCGTCCTCGGTAAATTTAATGGCATTGGAGAGTAAATTGGTAATGACCTGGATTAAGCGGTCTTGGTCAGCGTAGACATTGGGAAGTTCCTGGGGAAGGATAACTTCAACCGGTAAGTCTTTCTCAGCAGCCAGGGCGGCAGTGGCCGATACGGCACGCCGGATAACTTCGGCAATATTAACATCTACCATGTGCCATTCAATCTTACCGGACTCCATTTTTGCGACATCCAAAACGTCATTAATTAGACGGGTGAGGCGATTCCCTTCAGAGATGATAATATCTAGGTTATCCACAATACGTTTCAATGAGCGC
>JAFGKB010000179.1 GCA_016928755.1 Anaerolineae bacterium
CTTATTTACTCTGAAAATGAAATATACCCCAGCGCCACGACAAATGCAATTGCCATACCATTGTCGTGGCTCAGGCTGATGGCCCACTGGGTAAGATTTTGGGCTGCGGCAAGCTCCTGGGCGCGATTGTACAGGATAATGTAAGGTTTGCCGCTAGGGGCATTGAGAGTTTCTACATCCTGCCAGCCTATGCCTATGGGCGAGAGCATTCGCATCCCCACGCCCAAAGCCTTGGCAGTTGCCTCTTTAGCTGCGAAGCGCACGGCCAACTCTGCCACACGATTGCGGCTGTAGAGTATTTCGGCAGGAGTATAGATGCGGTGCAGAAACCGCTCCCCAAAGCGTGTTAAGGCGCGCTCTACCCGCGAGATATTAACCAGGTCAACGCCGGTAGCCAGCATCAATTACTCTTTCTCTACCTCTGGGCCGGCAATTGCCAACGCGAAGTTATCCGGGTCCATCCACTTCTGGGCCATTGCCTGCAAATCGGACGTTGTGATTTTTGATACCATATCCCGGTAGCGCTGGACATAATCCAGCCCCAAGTTATAGCGTTCCATATTGACTATCGTGCCCGCTACACCTTCATTGGTCTCTAATTGCAGGGGGAGAATACCGGAAAGATAGGCTTTGCTATCGTTAAGCTCTTCTTCCGGCACGACCTCTTCTTGAATGCGCCGGATTTCCTGCCGGATAAGGGCTATTGCTTTTTCCTCATTGGAAGCATTTACCCCGGCTGCTACGCGCCACGCCCCAGGGCCTTTGCCACCCTCAAGTGAGCTATAGACATAGTAAGCCATGCCGTTCTTCTCCCGTATCACAGTGCCCAGTCGGCCCATCATCCCGAAAACCCCCAGTACCGTATTGGTCAAACGGCATTTGAGATAGTCAGGATGCTCACGTTGTGGGCCGGGCCATCCCAGAATAATATCACTCTGGGTCTTATCCGGGATATTGACACGGCTCTCATTGCGCTGTGCCAGTGCCGGAACCGGTGGCATCGGCTCACGTTCTGGGCGAGTGGCCTCCCAATCCTCAAACGCTTTTGCGACGGCTTGGATGACGTCTGTGGATTTAACCGCTCCGACGACTACAATCACCAATCCTTGTGGGGAGTAGTGCTGCCGGTGGAAGTTAACCAGATCATCCCGGCTAATGGCCTTAACTGTCTCTGGATATCCCAATACGCTGTAGTGGTACGGGTGGTTGTCGGGATAGGTTATCTCTCTAAATAGCAGAGAGGCCATCCGGCGTGTGCTATATTCCCGTTCTTGCAGTGTGGTCAAAATTTCATTACGGGCTTTCTCTACCTGTTCGCTCTCAAAAGCCGGGTTGCGCAGGACATCGCTGAGGATATCCATTAACAACGGGAGTTCTTCAGTTAACCCTTTGCCGCCAAAACTGGTCAGGTGGTTTCCCACATTAACCCCGAACGTAGCCCCTACCGACTCCACTTCTTCGTAAAGTTGGCTAAAAGAACGGCTTGTGGTTCCGCGTTCCAAGACATCACCGGTAAAACTTGCCAGGCCCGCTTTCGTATGCGGTTCGTCCTCTGTGCCCGCTTCGAGGTAGCCGTTGATAACCACTGCCGGGCTGGCGAAATTCTCGCGGGTAAGGATGGTCACCCCGTTAGCTAAGGTGTGCTTTACAATATCATCTGGGCCGGGTAAAGAATGTCGAGCATTTGGTCTTCGCATATATTTATTGTCTCCAATCTTCTTTATTACGTTAATACTTAGAGTTCAAAAAAAGTATAACTTCCCGTATTATTGCTCTAAGTCCCCGTCCTCGGGGGCGTTTGTGTGGGAAATCATTCTTTTATAGATTCCTTACGTCTTACTTCTTCGCTACGTACCACCCTGTTGTGCGGTTATCCTTGTTGAGATAAAGCTGAGCGACACGCTGTACATCCTCCGCCGTGACGGCCTGCAACTTGTTAAGATATTGCATAAACCAGCCGTAGTTGGCGAAGATCTCGCTGAAACCTAGCCAGAATGCCTGGTTGGTGATACTCTCGCTGGAATAAGCAAAGAGCGCGCGTGCCTGGCGTTGTGCTTTCTCTAGTTCCTCGGTTGTGATCAGTGTCTCTTGTAGATGGGCGATTTCATCTTCCAGAGCGGCTTCAACATTGGCCAAGGTCTCCCCAGGGCGCACTGTGGCCGTAATGCGGTAGAGGTAGGGGTTAATAGTTGGCGTGACACTACCGCTTACATCAACCGCCAGGTCTCGGTCAACCAGGCTTTTATAAAGCCGGCTGGTCCGGTTTGTAAGTTCTCCGCTGCTCACCAAAAAGCCTGACCCGCCGGATAGAATCGCATTCATAATCGTCAATGCGAAGAAATCGGGATGGGTAGCCTCCGGGATATGATAAGCGACCTTTAAATACTCCGTACTGGCACCACCCTCGACCACGACCCGTCGCTCTCCTCGCTGTTGCGGCTCCTTGGCCGTAAATGGGGGGATTTCCGGGCCTTCAGGAATACCGGCAAAATAGCGCTCAATAATACGTTCCATCTCCCCGGCGTTAAAATCGCCACATAAGGCGATAATAGCGTTATTCGGTGCGTAATAGGTCCTATAATGTTGGTACAGGTCTTCACGGGTCATACTTTCCAGGTCACACTGGTGGCCCAGTGTCTCGTGCCCGTAGGTGTGGACCCGAAAGGCCGCCCCGTAAACTTCCTCTGATAGTTGGAATAGAGGGGAGTTTTCGTTGCCCTGCCGCTCACTGATAATAACGGTCCGTTCTGCTGCAACTTCTTCTGGATCGAATACCGCGTTGCTCATCCGGTCCGATTCAATATCCATAGCCAGGGAGACTTTCTCCACTGGCAGTGTCTCGTAGTACGTGGTGAAATCATACCAGGTCATCCCGTTAAACACACCACCTTCGCGTGCTACGCTCTGGTCGATGGACCCTTGGGGCCAGCGCTCGGTCCCTTTGAAGAGCATATGCTCAACCCAGTGGGAGATTCCCGTAATACCCAGGTGTTCATTACGGCTGCCCACACGATACCAGACCCAAAAGCTGGCCACCGGGGCGGTATGGCTTTCGCGAATCAACACAGTAAGGCCATTATCTAATTTAGTCTTCATTAAGTTCATATATTTATTGCCTCCACAGGCTTGGAGTTCAGAAAACATAACTTCCGTTCTTGTTGCTCTAGGCCCCCGCCCGAAGGCGGGGGCGTTTGCGCGGGAAATTATTCTTTAAAGACTCTTGTTTATAGGTTATTAAGTCCTATATTAGTCTCCGTTATCGACACCTTCGCCATCATAGCCACGCCCAATACCGCGATATTGGAAACCCAGTTCTCGTGCCACGGTGGGGTCGTAGATATTGCGCCCATCTACAAGGACAGGATTGCGCATCAATTTCTTTACCCGGTCCAGGTCAATATTTTTAAACTCATTCCACTCCGTGACCAGGATCACTGCATCCGCATCCTTGGCTACGGCATAGGCATCTTCCTTCATCTCGACTTCCGGCAGAATCCGTCTGGCGTTATCCATAGCGACCGGGTCATAAGCACGTACATTGGCCCCTTCTTTGATGAGATAACGGGCTATCTCAATAGCCGGCGCGTCGCGCATGTCGTCGGTATTGGGCTTAAATGCCAATCCCCACAGACCGATAACTTTGCCTTTGATATCACCGTCCAGCATTTCCTTTACCTTACGGACCGCGCTCTTGCGCTGGTCGGCGTTAATGTCTATGACCGCGTGGAGCAGATGCGGGTGGCGACCTTCGGTCTCGGCCATATAAGTGAGGGCTTTCACATCCTTGGGGAAGCAGGAGCCGCCCCATCCCAGACCGGCATCCAGGAAATAGCGACCGATGCGCTTATCCAGGCCCATGCCCCAGGCAACTTCTTTTACGTCCGCGCCTAGTGCTTCGCAGACATTGGATATTTCGTTGATAAAAGAAATTTTCGTCGCCAGGAATGCGTTGGATGCATATTTGATCATCTCGGCGGTGCGCAAGTCGGTGATCATAATCGTGCTGCGCAAAGGTAGGTGTAGCTGTGC
>JAFGKB010000002.1 GCA_016928755.1 Anaerolineae bacterium
AAGCTTCCAGGAAGGTGAAGAGGAAGTTATTTTACTGAGCGTTTGGTGCCCAGGTAAGCCTCCTGTACTACGGGGTCTTTGAGCAACTCTTGTCCACTCCCCTCGCGTATAACTTCACCGGTCTCCAAAACATAAGCCCGGTTCGCAACTGCTAGGGCCTTACGGGCGTTCTGCTCTACTAGCAAAACGGTGACACCTTCAGCATTTATTTCCCTAACCACATTAAATATTTCTTGGACCAACAAGGGCGCCAGTCCTAATGAAGGCTCATCCATTAAAATCAGCTTGGGACGCGACATTAACGCCCGGCCCATTGCCAACATCTGTTGTTCTCCACCGCTTAGGCTGCCGGCATATTGCTTAGTACGTTCTTGAAGACGGGGGAAGATTTCATAAACACGGTGTAGGTCTTTCTCTATCTCTGCCTGGTCAGAACGCAGAAACGCACCCATTTGCAGATTCTCACGGACGGTCAGGTTTGCAAAGACCTGGCGACCTTCGGGAACTTGCACAATTCCCTGGGCCACCACCCGGTAAGGCCGGTCGGATAATGGCTCGCCGTTATAGAGGATTTCCCCCTCACCCGCATGCACCAAGCCGGAAATTGTGTTGAGCAAGGTTGATTTCCCGGCTCCATTAGCGCCGATCATGGTAACGACTTCTCCCTCATCAACATGTAGAGAGACATTACGTAAAGCCTGCACACCACCATAAGATACATGAAGATTCTTGACTTCTAATAACCGGCTCATACTAATCCTCTCCTACACCGAGATAGGCTTCGATAACCTTCGGATTGGCTTGGATTTCGTCAGGTGTGCCACGGGCAATGGTCTTACCAAAGTCGATCACGACAATATCATCCGCCAACCCCATCACGACTTCCATATGATGCTCGATCAGCAAAATTGTGAGATTAAACCGCTCTTTGATTTCCTGGATGAATACCATTAACTTTTCCGTCTCATCGGGGTTCATACCTGCGGCCGGCTCATCCAACAAAAGCATCGTTGGCTTTAAGGCTAACGCGCGGGCAATTTCCAATCGTCTTTGGTGACCATAAGGTAAATTCTTGGATAATTCCTTGGCCCGGTCTGCCAGATTGACCAGTTCTAACAAGTTATAGGCATGTTGGGTTATCTCTTCCTCTTGTTGTTTGCGGCGTTTTGTTGGGACAAGCCCTTCCAGTACAGAATAGCTGGCCCGTTGGTGACAAGCGGTACGCACGTTATCCAACACGCTGAACTCTGGGAAGAGGCGAATGTTCTGGAAAGTGCGGGCAATACCTGATTGCGCGATCTGGTAGGACTTTAATCCGCTGATACTTTTATCCTGGAATTTTATCTCACCATGAGTCGGTTGGTAAATACCCGTAATCAAGTTGAAGATGGTCGTTTTCCCGGCTCCGTTAGGGCCGATAATCGCATTGATATTTCCTTCTGGGACATAGTACGTAAATCCGTCCACAGCTCTGACGCCACCAAAGAATTTACTAAGGCCCTCAAATTCCATAAGTAGTCCTGTCATATTAACCTCCTTATTCTTTGGCCAGGCGCGTTTTTAACCCGCCCCACAACTCTTGCAACGAATCCCGGCTAAGTTCCCAGGAGCCTAGCAGACCTTCAGGCCGGACAACCATAATAAGAACGACAACCGCACCATAAGCCACTAAGCGCCAAGCCGAAGCTGCGCGTAGAACCTCAGGTAAGGCAGTCAGAATAATTGCCGCCAATACGGCCCCGGTAACACTGTGCATCCCGCCAAAGATAACCATCACAATAAGCTCGGTAGATTTAGGAATACCAAACATCGAAGGTTGGATAAAACCTACATAATGGGCCAGGAACCCACCAGACAGACCGCCCAGGAAACCATTGATGGCAAAAGAGATCTGCTTGTAGCGGAAGGAATCCACAGCGATAGCCTCCGCGGCCAGTTCATCTTCACGGACTGCAATGCAGTTACGCCCGTGGCGCGAACCGATGTAGTTACGGACCAGCCATATCGCTACAATGGAAACGATGAGAATAGTGGGCAGGTTAGTATGGGGAGGGATACTGGGGATACCACGGGAGCCACCCGTGATCTTTTCCAGGTTTTCTACAACCAGGCGCACAGCCTCGGCAAATCCCAGGGTAGCAATGGCGAAATAGTCACCTTTCAGACGCAAAGTTGGGTATCCCAAGGGAATACTGACTAACATAGAGGCCAGAGCACCGGCTAACAAAGCGATGGGGAACGGGGCCGCATACTCCATAGTCAAAATGGTTGATACGTACGCACCTACAGCCATAAACCCAGCTTGGCCAAAGCAGAAAGAGCCGGTAAAACCCGTTAAAAGAGATAGGCCCAATACGGAAAGCAGGTTCACACACGTTAGAATAATAACACCAGCATAATATCCAGACATTGTAACTCTCCTTCCGACCTTATGCTTTCTCTTGAGCCACAGTGCCTAAAAGACCTGCAGGCCGTAAGATGATAATAAGAATCATTAAAGTATATGCGAAGAGGTCGCGGAAAGCTGATGAGACAAAGGCTGCCGCAAAGGTCTCCGTAACCCCTAAGACCAGAGCGCCCAGAACTGCACCGGGGAGACTGCCCAGACCACCGACTACAGCCGCAATAAATGCTTTGATGGTTAGCATCCCCATCCACGGATAGACGGTGTATTTCATACCAAAGAGCACGCCCCCAATACCGGCGGTACCACCGGCCAGGAAAAAGACAATAGCGACAATCAAGTCCGGATTGATACCCATCAGGCTGGCTATCGTCATATTGTAAGAAGCAGCCCGAATCGCACTCCCTAACTTGGTCTTGTAAATTAGCCATGTCAGTAATGCCAGGGAGATAGCCGTGATGACAAAAATCACCACATCTAGCCGGCCAATGCTTAAGGAGCCGATTGTATAAGGTTCCATAGCAACCACATCTGGATAGGTGCGGAAATTGGGACCAATCGTGACAATGGTGAAGTTTTGCAAGAAAATAGAAAGACCCATCGCCGAAATCATAAAATAGAGTAAGGGAGCTTTACGCATCCGCAGCGCACGATACCCAAGCCGTTCCATCAAAATAGCTAATAATCCAGCCGCAATGATAGCAATCGCAATCGCTACCGGGAAGGGGACCTTCAGTAGCGTGAGCGCAAAGAAGCCGGCATAAGACCCTAACATAAGGATCTCACCGTGGGCGAAATTTGAAAAGTTCAGCACACTGTAGACCAGAGAATAGCCTACAGCAATCAATGCATAAACAGCCCCAATTGAAATCCCATTGATTAACTGTTGTAAAATCATAATTAAAGGTCTCCATCCACTTTACTGTGGTAAGTACTGAATCTACTGAACAGACCGAGATTTTCAAAACTAA
>JAFGKB010000180.1 GCA_016928755.1 Anaerolineae bacterium
GTCTCTGACATGCATACTTCCCCGGAAGTCGATGCGGTATCGGGCCATATCTTCTTGAATGTTCTCGGTATTCAGGCTATGTTGGCCGTGCCCCTGTTGATTGGCGGAGAGCCAATTGGATGGCTACTCGTTGAATCTTTGACCGGCCCCTATGAGTTTGATGAGCGGGAGATACGCTTATACCATGCTTTGGCCGACCAGGCGGCTATTACGGTGCAGAATTTGCGCCTGATTGAAGAAAGCCAGCGCAGTGCTATCCGTGAGCGCAATATTGCCGAAATTACGGCGAAGGTACGCGCTGCGACGACTGTGGATACTGTATTACGTACCACAATCGAAGAATTATGCCGTACCCTGGACAGTGTCGGTATGGTGCGTTTGGTCGCTGATGATACATCTGATGTGGTGGAATAACCGGTAGTTGGGATGGTGAGTATGGGTATAGTCAATAAGTTGGACAGAGAGAGAACGATAAGTATCCCTAAACAGACCCTAATAGTGCTACGGATAATAGCCGTAATGGTGTTACTGTTTGTTGGTGCAGACCTTTTGGTGAGTAAAGTGTCTGCTCAAACTGACGGCCAAAGAGTATTGATTTTGAACTCATATCATTATGGGTTCTCTTGGACCGATACAGTTGTTGGGGGTATTTTATCAGTCTTTGATCCAGAAGACTACAATAATGAAATCTATATTGAGTATATGGACGCCAAGCGTTTTGAGCCTACACCTGAGTTCCTGGAGAACCTCGCTGCTCTCTATGAGAAGAAATACCAGGATGTTGAGTTTGATGTGCTTATTTCTACTGACAACGTGGCTTTTGAATTTTTACGTCAATATAAGACCCGACTTTTCCCGGAAACGCCAGTTGTTTTCTGTGGCGTTAACTCGTTCTCAGCCGATTCCCTGAGTGGGCATAGTGATTTTACCGGTGTCGCGGAGTCAACCGATATAAAGGCGACCTTGGACCTCGCTCTTGAACTTCATCCTGAAACCAGCCAGATAGTGATCATCAATGATAAGACGCCTACCGGGGTGGCAAATAGAGAAGTCTTGGATGAAATTTTACCGGATTATACGAGTCGTTATAGTGTGATGATTTATGAAGAAGGTACTATTGAGCAAATCCGTACTGCATTAGCTACGCTATCTCACTTATCTCAAGATAGTCTAGTATTGTACTTATTGATCAACCGTGACTCTACGGGCACGTTCTTTACATTCGAGGAAAGTTTTGATTATATCTACCCGGTTATCTCGGCCCCGATTTACAGTGTATGGGATTTTTATCTGGGGCGTGGTATGGTTGGTGGTATGGTAACCAGTGGTCATTTACAAGGGGTTAGTGCTGGTGAGCTGGCACAGCGTATTTTGGCCGGGGAATCTGTAGGTGATATCCCTGTCCAGATCGAGAGTCCTAATCGGTACATATTTGATTATGAAGCTCTGCGCCGTTTTGGTATTTCGACAACCCAACTCCCGCCTGGTAGTGAGATTGTCAACCAACGTGAGATATGGATTGCACAACGCTCTCCTGGTCTCTTCTGGGCGGCTGTGATTGGAACTGTAGCGCTCATCGTGGTTATAACTTTCCAACAGGTATATCTGAACCGGCAACAACGTACAGAGTTGGAGCTGCGTAAGAGCAACCGTGAATTGAACGAAATCCGCAGTTCGTTGGAGGAGCATATTGCTGAGCGCACACGGGATGCAGAACGCCGTTCTGAGCTATTGAAAGCCGCTGCGATGGTCTCGCGTGAGACGGCGGCGGTGCGAGATGTGACCGAGCTAATGGATTTGACGGTTAATCTGATCTCTAAGCAGTTTGGCTTTTACCATGCGGCTATTTTCCTCTTTGATGACTCGCGTTCTTCCCTGGTCTTAAAGTCCGCATCTTCGGATATCGGTGTGCAACTTGTTGCACAGGGATTTATGGTGCAGATCGAGGAGTCGCTGTTGCCTTGTTATGTTTCCCGAACCGGTGAGTTGCGAGTGGTCCGGGGCCTTGAAAGTGAGATTTTCTCTAAACTGGGTTTAGGTCAGACGCGTTCTGAGTTGGGTATCCCCCTTCAAATTCGTGGTCGTGTAATAGGGGTCTTAGATGTGCACTCTGAAGCCCCCGATGCTTTTACCGGGGAAGATATAGAGGCATTAGAGACAATCACGGAGCAGCTATCTTTATATATTGAGAATGCGCGTTTGTTATATGAAAGCCAGGAGGCGTTAAAAGAATTGGATAGGCGTTATGGGACGCAGATTACACATGCCTGGCAAGATATTCGGGAGAAGCAACGCATCTCTGCTTACCGTTATACTGGGGTTGAAGCGGAACCGGGTGAGTTGGTTATCCAAGAGGATACCCCCCTTAAATTGGAATCCTCCATTGAACTGCACGGAGTTAATGTTGGCTCTATTATCTTAGAACGTGATACGCACCAGAAATCCTGGACACCGGAAGAACTTACCCTGGTTGAGACTGTCAGTGCTCAAGCTGGCTTAGCTTTGGAATACGCGCGTTTGCTTGATGAAACACAGCAACGCGCCGAACGTGAACGCATTATTGGTGAGATTTCTAGCCGGATGCGTGAAACCTTGGATTTAGATACGATTTTACAAACAGCACTCCGGGAGATCGGACGGACGCTCGCCATTTCTGATATTGAAGTTCGGATGGGACAAGGTGAGGTTTCTGGTGAATAGGAGACCGCTATGTTAGATAAGATTAAGACTCTATTTGCTTTTCCTGATGCATTAGATGAACAACAAAAGCGCGCAGCTTATTTATTAAGAGTGCTGTTGGTGCTGACAAATCTCTTTACGCTACTTGCGGCGGTTATTTCTGGACTGACCAGTGACCCTGAAATATCAATGGAGACTCGCGTCTTTCTTGTGACTGCTGTCGCGCTTCTATTTATGCTTCTATGGCTAATACAGAGTGGCCGTGTCAAGACCGCTGGCTATATCTTTGTTGCCAGTTATTGGTTACTGATTACCGGGATGACTTTCTATTCTGGTGGGCTGAGTAATGGGCTGTATTTTATCTTTATTCTGACGTTGGTGGTTTTTGCTGGTGGGGTGTTAGGTGGTTGGCAGGCATTAGGACTGGCAGTCGTCAGTATACTTGTCAGCTTGGCTATGCTTATCCTGGGTATGTTTGCCTTGATGCCTATTCCTATGATGCGGATGAATTTATCACCTTTCGTGCGTTGGCTTAGTTATGCCGGGGCGTTCCTTTTGACCGGGTTTACGATCTATCTTGTTAGACGCGGGCAAGCCGCAATTATCCAGGAGATGCAGTATAACGAGGTGTCTCTGGCGACAAGTAACCGTGAGTTGGAATCTGCACGCCAATTATTGGAAACTCGGGTTGATGCCCGAACCCGTGAGTTGGACCGTCGCTCGCGCTATATGGAGGCAGCCGCGAATATCGCTTATGCATCGAGTGAGATTCTCGACGTGGAACAATTAATGCGTGAGGTTGTGGATCTCATCCGTGAGCAGTTTGAGCTTTATTATGTGGGCTTGTTTACCTTAGATGACTCTGAAACCTGGGCGGTTTTGCGTTCTGGTACTGGGCATGCTGGCAAAGCGATGTTGTCCCGTCACCACCGGATTAAGGTTGGTGAGGGGATGATTGGCTGGTGCATTGCCAATGGTCAGAGCCGGTTTGCACAACGGGCTGAGGTTGATGCGGTACGGTTGGTTAACCCGGAACTTCCTGAAACACGGGCCGAAGCTGCACTTCCGTTGCGCTCCCGAGGTCATGTTTTAGGGGCAATCTCGGCTCAGAGCACTCGAGCGGATTTCTTTGATCCCGAAACTGTGACCGTTTTGCAAACTATGGCCGACCTGGTTGCCGTGGCTTTAGATAATGCTCAATTGTACCAGCAAAGCCAAGCGTCTTTAGAGACTGCTCGCCGGGCTTATGGTGATATTAGCCGGGAAGCTTGGAATAAGCTTTTGCAAACGCGTGAAGGCTGGGGGTATCAATATACTGATTATGCATTGACTGAGGCTAGAGGGAAGTGGCGCGCGGAGATGAAACAAGCAGCTACCGCTAACCAACAGGTCTTAGTTAAAGACGATGGTGTATATTCCTTGGCTATTCCTATCGCTGTCCGTGATCAGGTGATTGGTGTCATAAATTTCCGTCGTATGGAGTCCGAAGGAGATTGGACGGCTGAAGATATAGAACTTCTTGAATCCTTAGCGGGGCAATTGGGGCAAGTTTTGGAAAATGCCCGGTTATTGGTGGATACACGTCTCGCGGCCAACCGTGAGGCTATGGTTGCGGAGTTAACGGCCCATATGCGTGAGACTTTGGATGTGGATTCTGTTTTGCGCACCGCCATTCGTGAGATGTCTGAGATGCTTAATATTCCCAAAGTAGAAGTGAGAATGGGAGAGTTGGCTGATGTTGATTAAAGTTGGACGTACACGTTTTTGCTGTCGCTACTACTGGCAACGTGGAGTAGCCTTGGCTTTGTTAGTGGCGGTCTTGTGCTCTGCGTTACCCTTGAACCTGGTATTAGCGCAAGAGACGGATGACCATCAAGCCGCTATCCAGAAGTGGGCGGCGTACTTTGAGCCTTCGACCCTCTCAATGGACGAGCGGATTGCCGAATTAGAGTGGTTCGCGGAAGTTGCCGAACCTTTCCAGGGATACACAATTTATTCTGTTGCGGAAGATATTCGGACCCACTATTGGGAGAATGAGGTGCTGGCCGAGGCCTTCGAGGAAATTACCGGCATCCATGTTGAACATGAGATCATCGGTGAAGGTTCCGTTGTCGAGCGGCTAGTTGAGCAGCAGCGTACCGGTCGCATTATTTATGATATTTATGTTAACGATGCGGATATGGTGGGCACTCATTTGCGCAGCCAAGCTGTGGTGAATTTAACGGAGTATATGGCCGGTGATGGCCGGCCCTATACTAATCCGTATCTTGACCTGGATGATTTTCTAAATCTGGAGTTCGGTCAGGATTATGATGGCAACCAGTTACAATTGCCCGATCAACAGTTCGCCAATCTATATTGGTTCCGTTATGATTGGTTTACCCGACCCGATTTGCAAGCGGACTTCCGTGAGATTTACGGTTATGACCTAGGCGTTCCCATAAACTGGGCTGCCTATGAGGATATTGCCGAATTTTTCACCGGACGTGAGATTGACGGCCAGGTTGTTTATGGTCATTTGGACTATGGGAAGAAATCCCCATCTTTGGGCTGGCGTTTTACAGATGCCTGGTTATCCATTGCCGGTGTGGGTGATGTGGGTTTGCCTAATGGCTTGCCGGTGGATGAATGGGGGATTCGGGTTAATGACCGGATTCCTGTCGGTGCTTCTGTGGCCCGCGGGGGGGCCGTCAATGGTCCGGCTGCGGTATATGCTTTGTCCAAATATATTGAATGGCTCAATAAGTATGCCCCACCGGAGGCGTTGGAGTGGCGCTGGGTTGACGCCGGCGCTAAGGCCGCACGTGGTGACATAGCACAGCGCATTTTCCAATATGTGACCTGGCTTTCAGATGACGCCTTTCATGATAAAGGAAGCCCGGTTGTCGGTGCTGACGGCAAGCCGTTATGGCGGGTGGCTCCGACCCCTCATGGGGCCTATTGGGATGAAGGGATGAAAGTAGGGTATCAGGATGCCGGTAGTTGGACGATTCCGCGCAATGTTAAGGGACAACGACGTGCTATGGCCTGGTTATGGGCACAGTTCTGCGTATCTAAAACGGTGGCTTTGAAAAAGTTCCTTATCGGCGGAACGCCGGTACGTGAATCGGTAATCTTCTCCGATTATTTGACTGCACGAAAAGAAAATTGGGGTGGTTTGATCGAGTTCTATCGCTCTGCAGAGCGGAAAAAATGGACGGATACAGGGCCAAATGTTCCAGATTATGCGAAGCTCTCAGGAATCTGGTGGCCCAATATCGCACGGGCGATTGCGGGTGAAGTGACACCTCAGGGCGCTATGAATGCTATAGCCGAGGCTATGGATAGCGCGATGGCGCAGATGCGGATGGCGCGGTACTCGCCGGAGATAGGGCCGGTAGATAGCCCCGCAGCTTGGCTGGCTGCTCCCGGTGCTCCTAAGTCGGAACGTCCTGAATCTGTGCCCCAGACTATTCCTTATGATGAGTTGATAAAGCAATGGGTACAGGAGTAAAATATGGATAATTTGGGAATCGCTCAGAAATTATTACTTATTGTAGTGATTGTCTTTATCTTGTTCACGGCCGTAATCTATACGGTCAGTGTTAGCACGGGATATCAAAACTTGTATCAGGTGAAACAGGCGGACCTAAACCGTATGTCTGGTATTCTGGCTCGTCGGATTCGTGTACTTGAACAGGGGTCTGCTACGGTTTTACGTACTTTAGAGGAAAACAAGCCCGTGGTACAGGAACTACAGTTATTGACTAACTACGGCCCTTATTATGCTGATCCTGGTTCTTATTTTGGTGCAGACTATATGCAATCTGGTGTCCAAATTGAGGATGCTGATAAGATTTACGCGTTCCAGGCTCAGTTAAACCTGGTCCAATTACTGGATTCAGTACGTCGTAGTAATAATCTGAGTGCGATTAGCTTTTACATAGTTTCGCCGTTTGATATGGTTGCAGAGGCTAAGCCTGTACTAGCTCTACGCCTGGATGAAGCCTATATTTACGTGGGGGCGTTTTCTCAAAAAGGTCTCCCACAAGCTTATGAGTGCTATAGAATTCCGACGAATAAATTTAAACCGCCTGAGCCGGACTATTTTGATATTAGTACTGCCTATTCTGTATCTCCCGGAGAAATCTATCAGGAGAATAATTTTGAGCTATTAACCGCTGAGATACGGGGGGCTATATCTGAATTCTCATTCCAAGAGTCATTTGAATGGTCTGCTACCAGTGTACCTCAGTCAAAGATTCTTACCCTTACCGGAAATATCCCGGTTATCCAAAGTTGGTTTCCTCTTGAAGTTGAGATGGCAGACCCTGAGACCTGGGAATTAACATCAGTCCCTGTGGGAGTTGCCGTTGTAGAGCAACGTTTGGATAGTACCGTGATTGCCGAAATTCGTGAGCAGTTTGGGCTAGATGTCGGTTTAGCAACCTTAGACCGATTGCTTATTACTAGCTTACCCGTGACTGCCGGTAGCTCGTATAATCGTTTGCATGACGTGGTTCCCTCAAGTGAGAGTGGTTCGACTTATGGCACCGTGACGCTGCAAGATGTAGATTTCTACTATAGTCATCAACCTATAGGATTTTCTACGACTGTTGATGACTCTCTCCCCTTGGCCGGAGTGGTTTTTAGCCCTATTTCTGAATTGGATGCTTTGGTCGGTACTTTGCGCGGCCGTATCGGTTTTTGGGCTATTGTGCTGGCTTTGATCACGGGGATTATTGTCTATTTCATTATTCAGTATTTGATAAATCGTCCATTACATGGGCTGATGCAGGGTGTGCAGTTAATCGCGGCCGGTGATTTAACCCAGGCGGTCGCAGTCCAGTCGCGTGATGAGTTAGGGCAGTTAGCCGGAGCATTTAACACAATGGCTGCGCAGTTGAAGAATCTGATCGGTTCTCTTGAGCAACGTGTTGCTGATCGCACCCAGGATTTGGAACGCCGTGCTCAGCAATTAAGGGCGGTGGCCGATGTGGGCCGTGCCGTCACATCGATTCGTGATTTGGATAAGCTATTGTCCCAGGTAACCTACCTAATCAGTGATCGCTTTGCCATTTACCATGTGGGAATCTTTTTGTTAGACAGTACCGGTGAATACGCCGTTTTACGAGCTGCTAATAGTGAAGGTGGGCAGCAGATGTTGGCTAATCAGCACCGGCTTAGAGTGGGGGAGCAGGGTATTGTCGGCTATGTGACGCGCAAGGGGAAAGCGCGTATCGCCTTGGATGTGGGAGATGATGCTGTGCATTTTGAGAATCCCTTCCTTCCCTATACTCGTTCTGAGATGGCTTTGCCGTTAATGGCTGGTGAGCATATCTTAGGGGCTTTAGATGTTCAAAGTATGGAAGAGGCGGCTTTTACCCCAGATGATATCGCGGTACTTCAGGTTCTGGCCGATCAAATTGCCGTCGCGATTGAGAATACACGGCTCTTTGCTGACCTCCAAGATGCATTAGAGGGTGAGCGACGGGCTTATGGTGAGCGTTCCCGTCAGGCATGGCGCGACCTCTTGCGTACTCGTGGGTCTTGGGGCTATAGTTATACTCACAAGACTTTTGCGGATGCTTCCGGCTCAACACTTGCAATGCAGCAGGCCGTACAAACAGGGCAAACGGTGCGTGATATAAGTGGAGAAACCGCTGTGCTTTCGATTCCTGTTGCGGTACGGGGGCAGGTCCTGGGGGTTTTAACCTTCTCCAAGGAAAAGCCGGGGGAACAATGGTCACAGGATGAAATTGATCTGCTTGGGATGTTAACCGAACAATTGGCCGTTGCGCTAGAGAGTGCCCGGCTTTATCAACAAACCCAACGCCGTGAGGCATTTGAGCGTTTTACTCGTGAGGCGGCTGAACGTATGCGTGAGACCTTGGATATGGAGATGGTGTTACAAACTGCTGTCGAAGAGATTGGCACGGTTCTCGGTCTGCATGATGTGATGATTGAGCTAGATATGGATGCGAGTAAGGGGCAGTTAAGGGATAGGAGTAAATAGAATGGTCGAAGACGCAGAACGATTCGAAGAAGATAATGCGGGTGTGGATTCCCCAGATGCCGGAGAAATGCCCCGGTTAGAAGAGGCCGTTCAAATATCAGAAAACGTTAAGCAGGAAATGTTAGCGCTGGGGGACATTACAGCTTGGCGGGCGTTGCTATTACGCCGGGTAAGCATTGCTTCGTTAGTACTGGCATTGCCGATTCTTATCGCAACTTCTTATGTGGCTTCTGGGCTGCCGGATGCTTGGATTACGCCTGTATATATCATTGCATACCTGGTTGTGGCCGTGATTACGTTCTCAAAACGTTTCAACTATGAGTCTCGCGCTTTCACGATGCTCAGTGTCTTTTTCGCGTTAGGCGTTATTGACCTTATGGATGTGGGCGTGGGAGGTGATGGGCGCATGTTCTTCTTAGCCGTGCCCATTATGGCGGTTCTCTTATTAGGTAAGCGCGCCGGTTTTATTGCCCTGGCACTTACCAGTTTAACGCTTATTGGTTTTGCTTTTGCTTTCTCAATGGGGATTTTCACAGTACCTGCCGGTCTAGAGGTTAATTCAGCAAGCTGGGAATGGTGGTTGTCTGGCGTTGGCATTTTCCTTTTGCTAGGGGGGCTGCTGGTAACCACACAGAATTATATTGTACCTAATTTGCTGGCGGCTCTGGAACACAATCGTGAGTTTGTTGAGGAATTGCAGGTCACGCATCAGGTACTCCAAGAGCAGGCGGATGCTTTGCGTGTGTCTAATCAGTTATTGCAGGAACGGGCAACAGCCTTGGAGACCACTGCTTTGGTAGCCCAAGATGTCGCTTCGGTATTGGAACTTCAGGAACTGCTTACACGGGTTGTTGAGTTGATTAGTGATCGGTTTGAATTTTATCATGCCGGCATCTTTCTCCTTGACCCTCTGGGAGAGTGGGCTGTTTTACAGGCGGCATCTAGCGCAGGTGGACAACGGATGTTAGAAAACCACCACCGGTTACGAGTTGGACATGAAGGAACCGTGGGGTATGTGACTCGATATGGGGTTCCGCGTATCGCACTAGATGTCGGTGCTGATGCTGTATTTTTTGATAACCCTGATTTGCCAGATACGCGCTCGGCAATGACTTTACCTTTACAAGTGCGTGGGGAGATTATCGGGGCCTTGGATGTGCAGAGCACCGAACCGGGGGCATTCACAAATGAAGACGCGGAGATTATGCAGGCTTTAGCCAATCAAGTCGCCGTCGCTATCAGTAATGCGCGTCTTTTTGAACAGGCGGAGAAGAGCGTCGAAGCTGAGCGACGTGCTTATGGTGAGATTAGCCGGGAGTCATGGCGGCGGATGTTATGGGGACGCCAGAAAAGCGGGTATCAGTACACACCAGAAGGCGTGTATTCTCTTGAACAATTAGAATCTACTCGCGTAATAGGCGACGAGGACGGTGTTGAGGAGAGTCCCCGCTTACCGGAGTTAGCTTTGCCTCTCAGTGTCCGGGGGCAGGTGATTGGCCGGCTCCGGGCACATAAACCGCATAGTGCCGACACCTGGAGTGAAGAAGAGATTGGCCTAATGCATACCTTGATGGAGCAGTTAGAATTGGCTTTGGATGGTGCCCGGTTATATGAAGATATACAACGCCGTGCGGTTCAGGAGCAGTTGGTCGGAGAAATTACAAGTAAGATGCGCGAGACGTTGGATATGGATAGCATCTTGCAGACAGCGGCGCGTGAGATCCGTGATGCACTCTCCTTGGCCGAGGTTGAGGTGCGTTTGGGTTCTGAGGTAGCCGCCGATAAATCGCCGGCAGGATAGATGCAGCGGATAAGTTGTTATAGGCTCAGATGGTCTTAGCCTATATACGGAGGAATTATGGAGAGCTGGTTAAAAGCTACATGGGTATTGTTGATAGGAGCTTTGCTTGCCGGGTGTGGAGCGCCGGCCTCTGTTGCTACGCCAGATGCAGTGACGGTCCAATTGAGTTGGTTGCATAATGTTGAATTTGCAGGGTTCTATGTTGCACAACAATTAGGATACTATAGCGATGTTAACCTGGATGTCACACTGCTCCCTGGTGGTCCATCTGTAGACGCAGCCACTGAAGTTATTGCCGGGGATGCTCAGTTTGGTATAGTCTCAGCCGATCAGGTTATTTATCAGCGTTATTTGGGTCATAATCTAGTCGCTGTTGCGAGTATTTTTCAACGTAATCCTTTAATGATTATGGCTATGGAAGACAGTGGTATCTTGCGCCCTCATGATTTGGCCGGTAAAACAGTAGGCGTAATTTCTGCTGATATGGATACAACTTGGGATCTTCAATTTCTAGCTTTGTTAGATCATATAAACGTTAACCCATCTGATATGACATTTTTACCTATTGAAGATTATTATGGGGCGAATTCTTTATTATATTACGATATGCAAGCCGTGAGTGGCTTTTTCTCTACAAACGAGTTGGTACAAGCTAATATGGATGGCATAAACGTAGTGCGAATGTACTACAGTGATTATGGGGGTGTTACTTACGTGAACCCGTTATTCACTACTGAACAACTGATTGAGCAGAATCCTGACTTGGTTGACCGTTTTGTAAAAGCAACTATGCGTGGCTACCAATACGCAGTCGCCTATCCAGAGGAAGCCGCAAAGATTAGTTTGCAGTATTATACGGATCTGGAGAATGTTAGTTTACAAGTTGTGACCGAAATGATGTATGCACAAGTTCCGTTCATTGATTCTGGGGATGCCCAAATTGGTTGGTTGGACTCTTTGGTGTGGGAGTATACGCAGGAGACGTTAGTTGAGCAGGGGATTATAATGCCCGTAACAAACCTGGGAACACCTTATACTAATGAGTTTTTACCTGAGGATTGATAGAGTGACTGCGAAATTATGGGATAAACCCGCAGAGCAATTGATAAATGGATATAGATACGGGTTCAATGATAAGGCTATCTTTTAAGGCCCTGGAGGCAGTATGGCAGACAAAGAAACTTTACCTGTAGAAGACGCTGGATTGGAATCCGGGGAACTAACGGATTATACAGGGACTGATAAAGGTTTGGGTGATACGCATAGGGTGCATAATGCAGTTGTCCAGCAACCGGTTACGGACCGCGACGCGCATCGTTCTTTACTTTTGGCGCGTATTATTACCTTTGCTTCCGTGATTGGTGCGTTGGCTTTGGCGCGTGACCTCTTATTATATTTTCAGTCGGGTATCGAACAAGCCCTAATTGTTGCGGTCGGGGCATTTATTGGATTGTGCCTGGTTGCTGTTGCTTACTGGCAATATCGCCGGGAGAATGTCTATGCCTCCGCTTTGTCATTAATTATGGCCGTGACTCTCTCTTATTCAGTAGCGGAGTTGGTTCTTCTTGGCCTGAGTGAGTATGTTGTATTAAGTGGCATATTATTAATCGCTTTATTGGGTATTACGCTTATTCCCAGTAGATGGCCTTCTTGGACGGCTATTATGGGGCTGTTTGCCCTTTATGTTCTGAGTATTAATTTTGTTGAGCCACTGCCCCGTTATAATCTTGCTGACTACTCTGGTTATGATGTGGTTAAGATTACAGTCTCATTCATTGTTGTCCTAATGGCTGCCGCAGTATTGTGGCAGGTTATCCGTACCGTGCGTTTTAAATCTCTGCGTGATCAGTTACTCATCGCGTTTGTGTCAGTGGTCTTACTATCAGCTTTTATTATTAATCTGGTTTCGTTCAATCAGGCGGCCCGGATAAATGAAGAGCAACTGATTGATAAATTGGAAGCTGTTGCGACGCTTAAAGAGGGAGAGATTAACGATTGGATTGCAGACCTAAAGCTGGATATGAAAGATGAGGTAGAACGTGATGGTGCTCTAAGACCTATGCTCCTTTTACTTCAAATCAGTAATGATATAGTGTCGGATCCAGCGCTGCGCTCTGCTCAACCGGATTGGCAAGTGACTCATGATGAACTCTTTCGGCGTTTTGAACAAACTATCGCCCTGCGCCGCAACTTCGACGAGTTCTTCTTGATGAACTTGTCCGGAGAAGTGATTTTATCTTCAAATCTATTGAATGAAGGCAAAATCTTGAATCAGACGGAGTATTTCCGGCGTGGTGCCGGGGGGCAGTATATTAGCCCGCCCACTTTCTCCCCGGCTTTAAATGAGATGACTGTTGTGCTTGCCCGTCCGATTGTCAACGAACCGGGGGACGTCATTGGCGTTTTTGCGGGGCGGGTAAATCTTGATAAATTAGGATCTCTGATGGAGGGAACTGCCGGCTTAGGTGAGACCGGTGAAACCTATCTAGTGGCTAAAAATCGTTTCTTGCTGCGCTCTGATGATTCTGGTAGTGATTATACTTATGCCCGTACTTATGTGCGCACGGAAGGCGTTGAAGCCGTCATTAAGGATCAGAAACCTGGCACTGGCATCTATATGGGGTATCGAGATGCCCTTGTCGCGGGTGTTTACCATTGGATACCTGAATTAGAAGTTGCCTTGTTGGTTGAGCAGGAGCGCGCTGAAGCTTTAGCCCGTGCTCGTGAGACCACTATCATTAATTTGCTGGTTACCCTTGCTTCTGTGCTCTTGGCCGGTTTTGGTGCTAGTATGATTACGCGTTCTATCTCCAGTCCCCTCGCTAAATTTGCTTCCACAGCCACACAGATCGCTGATGGAGATTTTTCCCAGTCCGTTGAAGTGGACCGTGATGATGAGGTTGGCTTGCTGGCTAATGCTTTTAATACTATGACGTCTAGATTGCGTCAAATCGTGGGCCAGTTAGAAGAGCGCGTTTTAGAACGCACCCAGGAATTGGAACGGCGTTCAGCTTATTTCCAAGCTTCTGCTGAAGTCAGTCGTGCGGCTTCATCAATTCTCGATGTTGACCTGCTGATTCACCAGGTTGTGGATTTGATTCAAGAGCGGTTTAATCTTTATTATGTAGGGTTGTTCCTGGTTGATGATGTCGGTAAGTGGGCCATTCTACGAGCCGGTACGGGTGAGGCCGGACGTAAGATGTTAGCTCGTAACCATCGCTTGCAGGTTGGTGAGGGGATGATTGGATGGACTGTGGCGCATGGTGAGGCCCGTATTGCTCTACAAGCGGCGGAGGATGCAGTCCGCCAGGCGACAAGTGAATTGCCGGAGACTCGGTCAGAGGCTGCGCTGCCCTTGCGCTCTCGCGGGCAGGTCATTGGTGCCTTATCGGTACAAGATAATGTGCCCAATGCTTTTGATGAGGACTCGCTCGCCGTATTGCAGACAATGGCGGATCAGGTGGCTATTGCTATTGATAACGCGCGCTTGTTAGCGACTGCCCAAGATTCATTGGAAGCAATGCAGCAGGCTTATGGACGTTTTAGTCAGGAAGCATGGGCCAAAGTCTTACGGGCTGGGATGGAAAAGGGTTATTTATGTAATGCCGCCGGTCAGGTGCGCTCCGTCGGTGGTATATGGCACCCGGCTATGGTTCAGGCTTTCCGTTCCGGTGCCCCCGTGCGTACCGGTGACGCGGACTTCCTATCTGTTGCTGCCCAGAGCGCAGATGGTCCACTTGCGGGTGATGAAACTGTGAATGCACCGGCAGCAGAAGATACCTTAGCCGTTCCTGTTAAAGTGCGTGATCAGGTACTTGGCGTGATCCGGTTACGTAAACCGGCTGACACTGAGCCTTGGAATGCCCAGGAGTTAGAACTCATTGAGTCCCTAACCGATAAGTTAGGTGATGCTTTGGAAGCCGCCCGTTTGTACCAGGAGACCCAACGCCGAGCAGTACGGGAACAAGCGACACGGGAAATTACCGATAAGATGCGCCGTGCCACAAGTGTGGATGCGTTAATGCAGACTACTGTGCGCGAGGTGGCTTCGTTATTAGGGGTGCCCGGTACTTTCTTGCAATTGAGCGTCGTTGATGATACTTCTACTAACGGCAATGATGGTGGAAGCCAGGATGCATAAGAGGTGATTTTATGTGGCAAGGTTTGAAATTAAGGCAGCGTTTGGTCTTTAGTGTGGTTGGCACTATCTTATTAGTGCTGCTGTTAAGTGCCGGAGTGTCTTTCCGCACAGTTAATAGCGCACTTGAACATGAAGTCCGCCAGAAAGTGAGTGAGACGGTGAACGCTGGGATCGCGGGCTTGAGTGGATTCTTCCAAGCAACGGCTAAAATTCCTGTTGTTATGGCAGCCACTGTCATAGCAGATGATAGCGGAGACATATTTGCACTTCGTGATCGTATGCACGAGATTGTGCGTTTAAACCCCGATATTTATGGTGTAAAGGTGGCCTTTGAGCCGTTTACATTTGACCCTGAGCGAGCACTGTTAGGACTTTCTTATTATCGTTCTGCCGGTACGGGAAGTTTGGTGTATCAAGAACTGGGTTCGCTAATGGGGACATCGGGTTGGAAAGATGAGTGGTATCTTAATGTTAAAAACGATCCTGGTTTACACTGGACCGAACCGGATTACTCAATTATAGCGGGTAACACTTGGTTAGTGACGGCTTCTTATCCTATAGTACAAGATGGTGACTTTATAGGTGTATCCGCAGTGGATGTCTACTTTGATGATCTTGAAAACATTGTTAGCAACCTGGTTATTGGTGAACAAGGTTATGTATTGGTCTTAACCGAGAAGCATAAGTTGGTTTTTGTTGTGGAAGGATCAACGGCTACTATCCCCGAAAAAGATGCTCTTGTACCGGGTATGGAAATACAATCCTGGCTCGATAAAGTGGAGGTTTTGAATACAATTTTCGTGGAGGAGTGGGCTGCAGGTTATACACTTATACCTGGGGGTATCGGTGATTCTGGTCCGGTGTGGGTTGTCACCCGGACAATTCCAGAAACGGGATGGCATGTGCTGAGTGTTGTCTCGCAGCGTGAAATGCTGGTTAGCGTAATACGGTCAGAATGGCTCATCATCGCTATTCTTGTAATGGGGGCATTTGTATTACTCCTTGTTGTTTCAGGTTTTGCTAATCGCTTTACCCGACCCTTGGAAATCTTACGTGAAGAAGTGTTGGCGATTGCTGCCGGGAACTTTTCACGCCGGGTACCTGTGGATGATGAAGAAGATGAGATTGGTGCGTTGGCCAAAGCCTTTAATGATATGGCTATTAAGACAGAGCAGGTATTGGGGTCATTGGAGACTCGGGTTGCTGAGCGTACTCGAGACCTCTCTGCTGCGGCTGAAATTGCGCGGTTCACAACTTCATTTTTAGATCCTGATGAATTATTGAATGAGACGGTTAACTTGATCCAGCAAAAGTTTAAATTGGATTATATAGGTGTGTTCCTGGTAGATACTGCGGGGCGTCATGCTATGTTGCGTGCTGCGACCGGGGAATCTGGTGCACAATTGCTGGCTGACCGTCATCAAGTGGCCATTTCAGGGCAATCAACCGTTGCGCGCTGTATACGTACCGGGCATGCACAACGGGCAACTGGTGCTACGGCGAGCTTATCAGATGGTGGTTGTTTCCAGATGGTTCTCCCCCTCCGTGCGCGGGGGCATGTAATTGGGGCCTTGGACGTGCACGGGGTACCCGGTAAAGGGTTTACAGAGGGAAATATCACGGTATTCCAAACTCTGGCTGATCAGGTTGCGATTGCAATTGGTAATGCCCGGCTGTATGCTGAAGCACAGTCGGCATTGGAGGAGTTGGAATTAGTGCAACGCCGGTATTTGGGCCAACAATGGGGGGGCTTTACAAGCCAGCGCGTAGTTAAAGGTTATGTAAAGACTCCGGCCGGTTTAAGCTCACTCAGTGAGGGCGTGCTACCGGGGGTACAGGAAGCGTTATCTCAAGGCGAGACGGTGACACTCACTGATGAGGATGGACAATCATCCGTGGTTGTGCCGTTGACAGTTCGCGAGCAGGTCATTGGGGCTTTAGGTGTTCAACAAACTGAAAATGTGGAGGGCCTAGACGCTGAGAATATGGCTTTGGTAGAGGCTTTGGCCGAGCAGTTTAGTCTGGCTGTTGAGAACCTACGTTTGGTAGACGAAACCCAACGCCGGGCTATGCAAGAAGAATTAGCCCGCCGGATTACGGCCCGGATGCGTGAATCTTTAGATGTGGATGCTGTTTTACGGACGGCGGCCCAGGAGTTCCATAATGAACTAGGTCTTGAGCGAGTGCGTGTCCGGTTATTATCCGGTTCAGAGATAGGCCCCAGGATTGAAGGGTAGGTGGAAAATGTCAGGATTACGTGAATTATTTCAGCCACCGGTATTTGAAGAGACCACAATGACTAAAACTGCACAAGACTTACACGCGCTTTCACTATTAGTCACGGTTGTCTCTATTATAGTAACAGGACTGGCTTTAGTTATTAACGTGCCTTTGGACCTGGTTATAACATTTGAGGTGCCGATCCTTCTTGTGAACTTAGCAACACTATTTTTGCTACGGTTTGGATATATTCAAGAGGCCAGTCGCTTCTTCATATGGACCTTGTGGTTAGTATTTTCAATTCTGTTGTTTGTTGCTTATGATATAAAGGATAGTGTTTTCACAAGTTATCTATTTGTGATTATTAGCGCGTATTTACTTCTCGGCCGTCAAGCCGGTATTCTCTTTGCCGGACTTAGCCTGGTAATGAGCGGGGTATCCACAATCTTTATCAGCGACATTATTGAATTCTTTGCCATCCCCGGGTTTCAGATTCTGGGACGTGAAATCATCTTGATACAAGGCGTGACTTTGTTATTGTCTGTCTTTGCCTTGCACTTACTGACCCGGCGTATAGATACGGTGCAAACCGCGTTAACAGCAGCGGAAAGTGCATTGGCTGACCTGCGGGTAACATCACAACACCAGTTCGATAGTGTGAAAAGGGAACTTGGATTGGAATTAAGTATGCTGCGGAAAGCTGCGAATGTTGTGCGGGGAATTCCCGATATTAGCGATTTAGATAGATTGCTGATGGTTTCTGCGGACGCTATCGGCGAGAGTTTTGATTTCAACCATGTCGGGATATATATGGTGGATCCCATCGAGGAGATGGCTGTATTATGGGCTGCGTCTTCGGAGTTAGGGAAATACATGGTGGCAGAGGGATACCGATTGCCATTGCATGAGTCAGCAACTTCTGATACCCTTAATAGTATTACCCAGGTTCTGAACACTGGCCAGCCGTTTGTCTTGGAATTTTTACCGCGTAATGTGGATTTCCCGCTCTCCCGTTCTCAAGCTGTAATCCCGTTGTATGCACAAAATCAGATCATTGGTGCCCTCGATGTTCAGGCTAAGGAACCGAGTGGGTTTGGAGAAGCTGTATTGGAGGCCCTGGATGTAGTGGCTGATTTGTTGGCTAATTCGGTTGTGAATGCCCGGCTATATTCAGAGAGTATGACAGCTCTGGCCGCCTTGCGCCGGTCCTCAGGTCAGTTGACTTTGGAGTCGTGGATAGAGTTTGTGAGTGCCAGGACACGGCTAGGCTATGAGTTGGATGATAAAGGATTGCGCCCGCTAAAAGCGGGGGAAACCGTTACTCCTTTTGAAACGGGTGGCTCATTTATGAGTCCACTGGAGGCCGATGCACGGCATTTGGAACTACCGGTCATGGTGCGTGGTCAGGTTATTGGTTATTTGGATTTGGATAAGTCGGAAATAGCCGGCTCTTGGACGCAAGACGAAATTGAGCAATTAGAACCCTTAGTCGAACAATTGGGGTTGGCTTTGGATAGCGCGCGGCAATTTGAGGACACACAGTTGCGGGCTGAACGGGAGCGGTTAGTGGGGGAGATTTCGGCTCGTCTGGCGCGGACATTGGATGTCGAAACGATGCTCAGGGTTGCTACGCAGGAGTTAGGGCAGTTGCCTAATGTCTCCGAGGTCGCAGTGCACTTGGGCGGTGAAAGTCGTCACATCACCACCGGATTACTTCCGCCGGTTGAAAGTGATGCGGATTAGAGTGGGCGGTTTGAGGAGTTTGTCAGATGGATGATAACGTGAAATCTAAGGGGCAACTTATAACAGAGCTGCAGGCAGCTCAAGAACGTATCGCTTCTTTGGAAGCTGAGTTGGCGGCACTACAAGAACAACATACTGGGGATCTTTCCCCACAAGGCCGTGAATCTGAGATTGAGATGACGGCTATTTTCGCTGCGATGTCAGATGTTATTTTGGTTCTGGATGCTGAGGGTCGCTATCTCAAAGTTGCACCTACGAATCCTGGTCTTTTATACAAACCCCCGGAAGAGCTGGTAGGAAAGACGCTTCATGAACTGTTTCCCCAGAATGTTGCGGACCGGTTTTTTGGGTATATTCAACAAGCATTGGAGACCGGTGAGCCTGTGCATTTTGATTACCCGCTGCCAATTGCAGATCAAACCCTATGGTTTGATGCGACCTTAACACGCATGCATGATAACGCCGTTGTTTGGGTGGCACGAAATGTGACGGCTAGTCGGCTGGCTGCACAACAGTTGCAGTTACAAACATTAATGTTAGAAGTTGCTGCGAATGGTATCGCGATTACTGACTCTCGGGGCCATATTATTTGGGTAAATCGTGCATTCTCGGAGCTAACTGGTTATGAACGCGAGGAGTTATTAGGTAAAACCCCTCGGGTACTGAAATCGGGTGTTCATGATGCCGCTTTCTATGCTGAGATGTGGCACACGATTTTGGCCGGCAATGTCTGGCAGGGGGATTTAGTCAACCGGCGCAAGGACGGCAGCTTATATTATGAAGAGATGACGATTACGCCGGTAAAAGATGAGAATGATGACATATCCCATTTTATCGCCATCAAGCAGGATGTTACTGAGCGGCAAGCGGCTGCCCAAGCCTTAGAAGCGGCGTATGAGGATTTGGAAAAACAGGTAGCGGCGCGTACTGCGGAATTGGTCACTGCCAATGCCCAGTTGGAGAAACGGGTCCAAGACTTGGCCGTTATTAATGAGGGGGGCAAGACCATCTCCGCTGCGTTAGATTTAGACGAGTTATTACGAGCTTTACACGAACAGGTGCGTAGAATTGTGGAGACGGATAATTTCTATGTTGCGCTTTACGATCAAGATGAAGATATATGGCAGATCCCTTATTGGTTTGATCATGGTGTCCAACAACCCCCAGTGCGCTATGAGGTCGGTGAGGGCTTGACCGGCCATATTATCCGTACTCAAAAACCATTGTTCTTCCGTTCTCCGGAGGAAATTATCGCCTTTAATGAGGAACGGGGGCTGGAACGGATTGGAGATCAGGCCCAATCCTGGATGGGTGTGCCTTTATTGGCCAGGGATGAGATTGTAGGTGTGATGGGGGTACAAGATTATGAGCACCCCAATTCCTATACAGAAGCTGATTTATATGTATTCTCAACCTTGGCTACCCAGGCCGCTATCTCATTAGAAAACGCACGGTTATTTCAGAATATTAATATGGCCCGCGATGCTGAACAGCAACGTTCAGAGCAGCTACGCCAACTTAATGCGTTAACTGCAAGATTGTCTAATGCCCAGGCTGCGTTGTCACGTGCTGTAGATGAGGCCCAAATTCTGGAAGCCTTAGTAATGGGGTTAGGATTTACAGAAGGTGCACGCTTGACCCTCACCTATTTTGACGTAGATGCGCAGGGGATACCGGTTACTGTGCGGACTGTAGCTGCTTGGCATAATGGTAAGATTGATTTGGACTATCCCGGTCTAAATATGACGGTCGCTTTGGATAAATTTCCCCTCGCGGGGTTGGTTTTGCGAGATTCTACGGGAATGCACTTTATCCCAGATGTTACCCAGGATACGGAACTCGAACCGGCAGCGGTTCAGTTATTGTCTCAGTGGCAGGTAAAATCTGTGCTGGTTGTTCCCCTTCACCGTGCCGGGCGTTGGTATGGCTCGCTACTTGTAAATTGGCTGGATATATATACCTTGGATGCTGATACCGAGTTTGTGTTATCCCGCTTATTGGAGTCGCTAATATCGGTTGTTGCGTTGCGCCGGACTTATCTGGCTCAACAACGTGCAAACCTAGAGAGTGCGCGCCGTGCCGTTCAGCTTAGTACGGCTGCTGAAGTCTCCCGTTCCGCCTCATCGATCCTAGACCTGGATATCTTGTTACCTCAGGTTGTCCAGTTGATTCAAGAGCGGTTTGACCTTTACTATGCAGGTATCTTTCTCGTTGACCAATCAGGGACACGGGCAACACTACGGGCGGGCACAGGTGAGGCCGGGCGTACTATGTTGGCTCGTAATCATGGTTTTGAGCTTGGGAGTGCCTCTATGATCGCAGCCTGCATTGAAGATGGTAAACCCCGCATCGCACTGGATGTGGGAGAGGAGGCAGTGCGTTTTAACAATCCCCTGTTGCCGGAGACCCATTCTGAGATGGCTTTACCCCTGATCAGCCGCGACCAAGTGATTGGGGCCATGACTTTCCAGGATTCACGGCCAGAGGCTTTCTCTGCTGAGGATATTACAGCCTTACAGACTATGGCGGACCAGTTAGCCAACACTATTGCTAATGCTCAGTTGTTTGCCCAGACTCAGGCGTCTCTCGCTGAGACTGAGGCACTTTATAATGCTGTCCGTAACCTATCTGCGGCCCAATCCTTGGATGAAATGTTGGCTAATGTTATGCACCAGATTTCTACGGTTGATATTAACCAGGCCACTTTGTTATTGGTTGAGCCAGACCCGGAAAGTGACACCGAGTGTCTTGTTGCTCATGCTAATTGGCATAGTGATTTAGGTTTGGACCCTATACCCCTTGGAACCCGCTTAACCACAGATGTATTTAACTTTGGGGGCGAGCAAGATGCCCACGAACCTATTTTTGTGGATGATATAGAACTTAATAAGCAACTTGGGGGCGATGTAAAAAACCTATTATTGCAGCGTGGAATTATGGCCATTGCTTTCTTCCCCTTGTGGGCCGCTTCACAGCAATTAGGGATGTTGATGTTAGCCGTTAGGCAGTCCCATTGGTTCTCAGAGCGTGAGGTACAGTTCTATACGGCATTGGCCGGACAGATGGCGGTAGCTATTGAACGACAGCAATTATTTGTTGCAACGGAAAGGCGTGCGCGGCGTGAACGGTTATTACGTGAGATTACAGAGAGCGTGCGGGGTTCGATGGACCCAGAGACTATTATGCGAACTGCGGTACGTGAACTAGGTCATGCTCTTGGACGTCCGGCCTTTGCTCAACTGGGTGATCAAGAGAACTTATTACAAGCGGTATCTTTCCCAGGAAATGGGCAAATGGGTGAGGATGAGATAGCACCAGGAGGCGAGCACAATGAGTGAGCCTATGCATACTGAACTTTGTAATGCTCAGTGCCCTAAGTTAGCCAGTATACTTAAAGAACGTTTGGTGGAACTCGCTGGGGTGTATGCTCAACATCTGGAGCGGATAGGCTGGTATGCAGCTTTCTCCCCCCAAGTACGTCTGGATATCGCCAACCGTGATTTAGAGGCGATGATTGCCGCTTTAGAGGCGGGGAATACACGGCAGTTTGTAGAGCTGATCTCTTCCCAGGCGGCGATGAGAATCGAGCAAGACTTTAATTACTTCGATTTTATTGAAGCGCTGTCTGCTTTGGAAAAAGTTCTGTTAGCGGCTATCCAAAACATTGATGAAGCCGGGGTGGCCTTTGTATGGCAGGCTTTGGCCGGCGCGCGCGAGGTCGTTTTTGGATTGACTGCGGAGCGTTTTGGTACTTCGGAAGAACAGTTCCGTGAGATTGTCAGCCGTTCAATGGTCGGTATTTTCCGGATGGCGTTGGATGGCGAGGTATTGGATGCTAATCCGGCAATGTTACA